>JBEBWU010000001.1:0-37442 GCA_040391985.1 Entomomonas sp.
GTCTTACAACAGAAAATTCACGGCGTGGTTCGACATGGATATCACTGGCACGTTGTTGGAAAGCGTATTGGAATAACCAGTCTACAATTTTAATAATGTGAGAATCATCAGCATTAGGATCATCTGCGTTACTGGTAAGGCTGACAAGTTGTTCAAAACTACTATTTGAAATATTACCAGCGAGATTTTCACCTGATGCTTCAGTAACTGAACTACTTAGATTATAAAACTCATTAGTTAAGCGTTGAATATCTGCTGGGTTAATTACAATTCGTTCTATTGGGCGTTTTAATACATGTTGTAAATTTTGCTCCCATGCTTTAACAAGTGGTTGCACACTAGCAATGACAACTTTTTCAGGAGTAGATTCAACGGCTAAAATTTGATTGCGTTTAGCAAAGGCATATGACATAACGGATGTAACAGAATTTACATCTACTTTTAGGGGGTCAATACGACGGTAAGGCTGTTTTACATAATCTGCTAACCAGATTGATAAGGTTTCAATATCTAGCTTTTTACCAGGGCGACTTAAGTCATCTATTTTTTGATTAGCAATCACTTCTAAAGGGCTTTGGATGGCTAAAGGTGTATCTGCCTGTGTCATATAGCAGAGATCTTTAGCCCGTTTAGTGATACGCTCTTGTGCGAGAAGCTCATTTAATAGATCGCTTAGTGTCAGAATCCGATCTGGAGTAGAAGTGTTAATAGCCATATTGAGAAATCGATCTGTTTGTTAATTGAATGTAATATCATAGCGAATATTTGTTAATAAAACTTGTTTTAGAACTAATTTTAATAACAAAATTATATTACGAATTTTAATTAGACATTAAAAATACTTGACAGTTTGTTGGTTCAGGTTAAAATTCACAACCCTATATAGGCATATAGCTCAGCTGGTTAGAGCATCACCTTGACATGGTGGGGGTCGTTGGTTCGAGTCCAATTATGCCTACCAAATTAAGATTTAATAAATCTCTTGAAACCCCTATAAAGTCCTTGATAAATGGCTTTTAGGGGTTTTTCATTACTTGCAATTGCTCCACAATTAAGCTACTTTATACCCACTTTTACCCCATTCAAGACGACAAAAAGACGACTATGGCGACTATCAGAAAGCGTAGTAAAGGCTGGCAAGTTCAAATAAAAAAGAAAATTAACGGTCAAGTTATTAGAGAATCTAAAACATTCTCAACTAAAGCAGAGGCCCAAGCATGGGAGATTATGCGAGAAGCTGAGTTAATGGAATCTGATAGAAAAGGGTTAATAGTTGGCAATAAGCATTCTTTGTATGATGCCTTAGTAAAATATCGTGATGAAGTGGCAAATAAAAAGAAGAGTGTTAAATGGCTAACAACTAAAATAAATAACTTTATAGATACATTGCCTTTTAAGGGTGATCTGATAACAAGTATTAAGCCTATCAAGTTTGCAGAGTTTAGAGATTACAGATTGCAAACTGTCAAAGAATCTACAGTAATAAAAGAGCTAGGCATACTTTCAGTTGTTTACAGTAAAGCTATAAAAGAATGGGGATGGTGTTCGTTTAATCCTATTAGTCATGTTGAGAAACCAAAGAAACCAAAACATAGAAACAGATTAATATCAGGTGATGAAATAGAATCAATATTATCTATCTTAGATTATAAAGAGGGTGAGCCGCCAAAAACCAAAAAACAAGAGCTTGCTTATGCGTTCCTATTAGCCATAGAAACAGCTATGAGACAGGGCGAGTTATTAAGCCTTACCTATGATAGTGTGTATTTGAACAAAAGTTTTGTTCATCTTGATAAAACTAAGAACGGTGATACAAGGGATGTACCATTAAGCAATAGAGCTAAATTTTTATTTGAACAGATTATTAAAAACAGCAATGAAAATAATAAACTATTTACTTTAAATTCTGCCAGTGCGGACGCTTTATTTAGACGCTATAGAGATAGGATAGGGTTAAAAGATTTACATTTTCACGATACTAGACACGAAGCAACAACACGACTAGCTAAGAAATTACACGTATTAGAATTAGCTAAAACAACAGGCCATAGAAATATAAATGAGTTAATGACTTACTACAACGAAACAGCCGAGAGTATAGCTAGTAAGCTGGATTAAATGCTACCAGTATCTAATAAGTTAAATATTTCAGCATCAAAATTAATATCAGGATTTGCATCTTGTTTTATTTTTATTTCCATTAAGTTTTCTAATAGATTGGCTTCTATTGGGGTATTATTACCAATGTTACCCCAACAAAAAACAAGTCCGTCACTAGGTTGGTCAAGAATAAAAATAGGGTTATCCTCATAAGTTGGCATCAGTTCATTTATTTCATTAAAACAAGATTCAAGTTTACTGAATGCTTTTAATGTTTTATCTTGCAGTCTTTTGGCTAGTTTCTCTATATCTTTCATTTTACTACTTCCGTTTTTTCGACTTCATTTGAGGTTATAAAATCAATAAGTTATGAAATCCTAGGTAGAATAAGTAAAATTCTACCCAGTATTTTTAGCTCTAAACTCATCAAGTGCATTAAGCATTATTTCTATTTCTGCATCAGTTACCTTTAAATCTCTAAATCTATATCTATTATTCTTATATTTTTTATTCAGTAAAATCTGTTTTTCTTCTTCTATTGTCCATTGCTTTAATGACCTAGTATGAAAACTGTAACTATTATAAGGTACTTTTTTACCATCTTTTCGACTGTATTTTTCTTCAATACTAAATTTTGGATATTTAATTAAAACTAAGGTCTTTGTAATTCTTGATACAGTTGCAATATCATTTTCTTTATAATTACCTACAATAACCTTATCGCCTATTTTTAATTCATCTAACCAACTCATAACTTAAACCTTATTCTTATGAATGTTATAGTGGGCTAAAACTTTAGCACTTGACCAAGGTCCCACCTTATATTTACCGCATCTACCTAGTTCAGATTGTGGAAAGTTAGGCATGTTTTTTAGCCGTTGAGCTTTTTTCTTACTACAGTTTAAAAACTCGGCAATATCATCTAACGTATGCAAAAGTATCTCAGGCCGTTCTTCTGGTTGTTGTGCTTTAATCATTGCCTCAATGCTATTCATCTTTTCAAGAAGTGTTATAAAATCTTGCTTAGTCATTGGTTCGGTGTTTGTTTGCATGTTACTTAACCTCTGGTACTGTTAATTCAGCAAAATAGGTAATATTTCTATCCTTAATAAAAACAATAAGTTCATCATGGTTTAGGGTACAAAGACCGTCTACGGTATAGGTAAATGACTGGAAATTTACATAAGTATTTTGCATTCCTATAACTATCGTATAAACCTTTGGCCCCTCTGTGTCAGTATCGCTATAAAATAGCCAGTCGTTTACTTCAATATCCTTTATACTGTCAGCAGTAAATTCCTCTATAGGCTGCCAGTTATTAACTGGTTGGCGAGTGTTCCACGTTGATATAATGTAATCAATATCTTCAGCTTTATCTGTTATAACAGAGCATTTCTTACATTTAACATGGTTAGTAAATTTATCATAAGAAAATATATATGCTTCACCCCCACAAAAAGGGCATGGTTTAAGTCCTGTCATTCTGTTATCTCCTAAAAATTAAATGCTTCTTCAATCCAAATGTTACTAGTTCCCCATTTATTACCACGCCTAAATGTATAAGCACCTGATGCTGCTGGCTCAGCTTTACAAACAACTTTTGGATGTGGCGAAAGTTCAGTAATTTTTCCTTTGTAGCGTTTACCTGTTTTACTATCGTAAATTATTACTTCATCACCTATTTTTTTATTACTACACCAAAATAAAGGTATTTTATTTTCCATTTCCTTGTTTCTCCCTCTGAATACGTTTATAAATTTCCTCGCGGTGTACTGCCACCTCTTTAGGTGCGTTCACACCAATACGAACATTTTTACCTTTAACACCTAAAACAGTAATAGTTACATCGTCACCTACTGTTATAGCTTCGTCCACGTTTCTAGTTAGTATTAGCATTGTTTTGATTCCTTTTTGTTTTATAAAACCTATCTCTATTGAATGAATACTGGCAAGATTGAGCTAATGCACTTTGCCAATCATTATGTGTTTTTTTAACATTAGGTTTGTTAATCCAAAACTCTTTAAACTCTTGTAATACGGATGGCTTAACATTTTTATCTGTTACTCCTAACTTAATTAGATAATCAGGAAAAGATTTATCAGGTATCCAGTTTTCATGCATTGAGAAAAGCGCATTAATCATTCTCAAACTCCAAGCCTACCGCGAGGGTAGGCGGTTTATTATTTCTTAATAATGTTGTAAACGTTGTTATCTGGGTTATCATCTTCTAGCTGTAATTCGATGATCTTGTCATCAAGTAACCTTAGAATTACCCGTCGTGCTTCATCTTGTGTTAATTCAAAAACATCAATTAAGGTTAAAATACTGGTGGTTGAGTATGCGTCTGGCAAGGTAAGAGCATTTACAATTTCTTGATAGGTTGCATTGCTATAAATATCAGCTTGATCTATAACGGTTTCAGGTAATAGTTTTTCTTCGTCAGTTATTGGTAAATCTGGCTGATCTTTGTCAGGTTTAACAGCGTGTAAATTACCCATGTTTTCGGCTGCGTCAGCTAAGATAATTAAACAATTACCACCGCCTGAATGTTCGATTAGTTCTAATTTGTCATCACTGCTACACTTGGTTACATCTACTTTTAATTCA
Organism: Entomomonas sp.; assembly: GCA_040391985.1. Taxonomy (GTDB): domain Bacteria; phylum Pseudomonadota; class Gammaproteobacteria; order Pseudomonadales; family Pseudomonadaceae; genus Entomomonas. Next base: position 4,709 of record JBEBWU010000001.1, read on the forward strand.
ATACCACCTTTAACGGTTGCTTGTTTAATAACTCCATCAATAACAGGCTTATTTTCACTTGATAGTAAATGAACAGCACGACCAACCATTTCCTTAGTTGCACGTCTAGCGCGTTCTATTACATCATCTTGCTTAACTTCGTTTAGTTTCTGCCATACATCAGGTAAGGCTTTTATTTCTTGAACAATAAAAGCAATAAATGATTCCCCAATATTGGCGGCTGTCATTGTTTTTAAGATTGCTTTTTGTTCTTCGGTTAATTCAGACATTGTTTAAATCTCCGTTGTTAAAAATAAACGACTAGGCTATTTGCCCTTGTCGTAGGTTGGTTTTGTTGCTGGTTCTGGTTGTAGAATTTCACCTGTTGCAAGGTCTACTTGTTCGCCTTGCTGGTGTTCTAGTTCTTGGGTTTGCTCGGTTACTTCATCTAATACACTGTAATCAACATCATCTATAAACTTATCGTTATCTTGGCTTACACCAGCCTCCGCCAATTCGTCATAAGTAACGGCTTTAGTCATTTCAACGCTAACAGGTAAGTATTTAAATAAGCGTCTAATAACTGTTTTCTTTGCCATTTCTTCATAGTGAGTTGACCAAGGGCTATAAGTTGAGCCAGCCGCCTTAGATTGTGCTTTCACTTTGTCTACTTGGGCTTTGCTCATTACTTCAAATTGCACGCCACCATCTTTAAGATTTGCCACAGCGTAAACAAAAATTAATGCGCCTCTATCGGCTTCAAATGATGGTTTGTGTTTAATGGTAGGATTTAGGCCAAGTTCATAATCAAAATGATCTTTCTCATAAACGGCAAACGCTGAAAGGCTAACCATTTGACCCGAACGCCTAGCAAGGTCGATCATGCCGCGATAACCGATAATAAATTGACACTCTGTAATACCTTTCTTATTGTTCTTAAAAGGTAATAAGTAGGCTTGTCCTAGTCCGTTGCTAGGTTCTAAACCTAATTGAGCGCATTGCATAATCGCACCTAAGAAACTTAATTGGTCGCACTTCTTAAGCTCTGGTACTCTGTTAATTTCAGTAATAGCAACACGCGATAAGCGTTCGGCTGTTACGTGTTTAGGCAATGCTAAAGCTATTTGTTTTTTAACATTGTCACTAGCTAATAAAGCGGCTAATGTTTTTGGCTTTTGTTCCTCTGGTGTTTTACCAGTTGCAACGGCTTTTAATGCTTCAGTTGACATGGGTGTTACTCCTATTATTTGAGTCTAAAAACTCTACTTTGTGAAGATTTAACGAATTGATTAAATAATTCGGGGTGCTGTGCTTTAAACTCAGTTTGATTAAAGCGGTTGGCGGCTTGTGTTTTCCAAGTAGCAACGGGCGAGCCGTCAATAGTTAGAATGGCGTTATCTTGCATAAACATTTTTAAACGTTCTTCGGCTTCATCTATTAGCACAGATAAACTTTTAGATTGTGCTTTGAGATCGCGTAAGTTATTAAATACATCAATAACTTTGCTATCAGCTTCTATAGCTGTACCAGCATCATTTCCATAAAGCCTTAATATGTCGCTAGTCTTTATTGCTTCTGGCGGTGTAAGTGTTTGTACACACTCCCAAAATTGAATTTCTTTCTCACGAATAGCTGCAATAGTTTCGTTGTCTCTTTCTACTTGGTATATTCTGAAATCATCAGCACCAATAAGAACACCTAAAACACAAATATCCTTACCCGTAACCATAAGGCCATGCATAACTTGTGCTGTGTAATAAACTGGTATTGAATCGGTTTGTACTTCTCCCCACTCTTTAGCCTTGAATGGTGAAACTGTTTTAATCTCTACGTTTTCGCCTGTTTTGGCTTCTGCATCAATTTCGGCTGCTATAAAGTCCAGTTCTTTATCTTTATAACGTTGACCACGTTTAATAATTTCTAGTCCTGTTTCCTCTTGTAGAAGATCAATAACATAAGGTTCCATGCGTGTGCCACGTGCAAAGATTTTTCTTTGCTGTTCGGTTAATTCAATATCCTGTTTGCGTGGTTGTGTTTTATCCAAGAAAACATCTAACGGAGTACGCCAAGGGCTTATTCCTAAAATCGGGGCTATATCACTACCACCAATGTATTTAGTTCTGTCTAGTTGTTGAGTTGCTTGCATGATTAACTCCTAAAATGGTATTCCGTCATTGTCGATTACGTCAGGATAGACGCTTTTATTTTCTAAAACATAGAAATTGGCTTGCGGTACAATAGAAGCAAGGCGTTTAGCTTCTTTCTGTGCGCTTTCAAATGTGTAATGTTTATGTTTTGGTGGACTGTCTCCACTAGGCGACCAAACAAGATAAAAGTTATTTTTCTTGTCGTTTATGTACTTTCTAACTCTATTTAAAAATTCGGTATAATGATCGTCGTTTACTGTTGAGGTGGTGGCAGTAAACTTTTCTACTATCTCACCTTGATCTGTAAAAATGCGAAGATCAAAGAAACTAAAGCCATTTGCTACATGGCTTTCCAGTTTATAGATTAAGCCTAATTCTAATAACTGTTCAGCAAGTTTAAGCGTTTCAATTTTAAGGTCAGTAAAGTTAGTTAAAGGGTCGTAATTTAAAGAGCAATTTAACTTGTTGGCTAAATCTTCCGCTTCTTTTTGTGGGCCTAGAAAGCCACCTAACCATTCGTTATTAGGTGTAAGTACGCCATAACGGCCACTAGCTTTATGTATTGCTTTATAATTCATAAAAACCTCGTTTACTAACAATCGTTTTATTGGTCTACTTCGTTAATGTTTAAGATGATGTCATTAGTAAAATAAACGCCTTGATAACCATTTTTTATATCTATATCTATAACTTGGTTGTCAGGCATTTTTACCCTTATCTCAGAGGGAAAATTACTATCTAACTTTTTAAGCTCTCTGACGGTTTCTACTATTTCTTTTTTGATATTGTCTAAAAGTTCTGCACTTGCCTTAAGCTCTTGTTCAATATTTGCTACTGTTAGCTTTTGGTTCTTAACTAAGAACAATAGTTTTTTTAAGTGCTTTCTTTTTTCGTTTATTTCGCTTGAATTATTTTGTGTTGTCATGATGTAGTTCCTTGTGTGTTACCTGTTTAATTAACCTTTTCTCGTTATCCCACTCTAAGAATGGGATAAGGGGAGAGGGCTATTAAATGCGCCCTTGTTTTTTATTAAATTCCTCTTTACTGAATAACTTTTTAAATAGTTCAAATCCTTTTTTTGTAAAATCAATAGTGTTTCTATCCTTTTCTTGGTTTTCTATCGTTACGATTACTAATTCTTTTTTTACTAAGCTGGTTACAATTCCTTTTACCTGGCTAACGTTTATATCTTTTGTTGTAAAATCTTCTATCCAGTAGAAAGTACCTGTTTCTTCTATAGTTTCAGGATAAGAACCGTTACTATGTGAATATTCATGTTGAGCAATTTGAAATAAAATCTCTTTTTCTAAATCCGTAATGTGTTCCATGATTAACTCCTAATAACCTGATAAATGTCCTAAAATCATTACTAAATAGAGCAGGGCGAAAATTCCAGCACATGCTAGAAATTCGCCTATATACTCGATTAACTGTTTCATGCTGCCGCCTTGCTTAAACTTTCTAACAGTTTGCGTAGTGTTTCCACGTATTCGGCTGCATCTTCATCGGTTGAAGATTTAAGACTTATGGTTTCAACTTTTGAGTTAATTGTAGTAATCACATAAGAGCTAGCATTGCATGAATGCTCACCTAAACAGTTGAATCCGATAGTTGTGGTTAAACTACAAATGATTTCATTAGCTTTTAATTCAGCTATTGAATTAGTTAGCTGGAATAACTGTGCTAGTTTCATAACTGCCACTCCCATGCGTCAGCATTTTGTTTATTAACTTGTTTTAACCAAATATCAAAGGCACTCTCAAAGCTAATACTCATATCATCAGCGATTGCTTGTACTTCTTCGCATTCGCTACCTGTAAGCATTTCAATACCTGCGGTATCCCATTCTTTAGGGCTTGCGTTGTCGTATTGGATTTGTGAGTTATGCATTTTTGAATTGCCCGTAATTCTCATTTATGAGAATAATACAATTATCATTTGTGAGAATCAATACATAAATGAGAAATTTTTGTTATTTTTTTATAAGTGATTGAAAAGTATTAAATTAAATTTTGTTTATTTGAGGAGGATATAGAGTAGAGGGCCAATTAATAAAGCAAAGCAAAGCCACAGAAGAAAAAGACTTAATTCTCTTTTTCTTCCACGCGAGAGATTATCAAAGAATTTAAGCCAGTTCATTTAATAGCGTTACAACTATGTTTGTCTACTTTAAATGATGATATTAACTTACCATCATTACCATAATGATTAATATTAAAACTTAAATCTTGATTTAAATATTTTTTAGCAAGAGGGTCGTCACATGCTCTATTTTTAAATATTTCATTAATAATATTCATATCATATTTTTGAAAAAATTCATTTTTAGAATAATTAATAAAAGTGTAGTCAACAAAAGCATCTTTATCTTTATAATCAAATCTATCAAGTCTACGGTCTTTATCTACCATTAAAGGTATCACTTTATCAATTCTTGTTTTAGTCAAATATAATCCATAATGAATACTTGAGTCATTTTCTATTACTTCTGCTCTTAATTTGTTACGCTCTATATTGCATCTTATGACAACTAAAAATATAGTTAATAAAAATAGATAACCAGCGAATTTTAGTATTTTCTTTAGTGCTGCCACGCTAAACCCTCCGTCCATTCCATGCATAAATAACCTTTCCGATAACAGATAAGTTTTTAATCATTTCTTTATCAAAGGTGTAAGCATCATAGTTATTATTATCAGCTATCATTTTTAGTTCATTTGTAAGTGATAACTGAAAACGCCTTAAATATTCTTTGTTGTTATAGTTAATTAAATAAATACCATCTTGAGCTATTTTATTTATTACCTGATCTATTAAAAGCCAGTCACCAGCATTGAAAGTAATGCTCATTGAATCGTCAGGCATAGAGTAAGCGGCTAGTTTTTGCGGATTGGTAAAATTCACTAAAGTTTTTAAATTTTCTATATTCATATTTAGACCCGTCAATACATCAAAGTAATTTCTATTTTGAGTATTTTTGTCTAATAAGACGGGTATTGAAATAGTATTATGATCTTGTATTTTATCCGTTTTTATCGGTACAAGATGGCTAGCCTTTGACTCTTTACCTGTTACTAACCAGTCTATAGAAACCTGTAGAACTTTTGATAAAATTGGCAAATTCTCAGCTCTTGGGCTTTTTATTTCACCATTAATTATTCTATAAACAGTTGCTGTAGGAATCTTTGTTTTTTTAGCTAGCTCAAGGGCTGACATGTCCAATTCTGCTAATCTTTGAGTAACTCTATCACTAATCATAATCAATAACCTATTTGCATTTATGGGAATAGTATTGTATTTGTTTTCTCATTTGTGTAATATTTATTCGCATAAATGAGAGGTTATTATGAAAATATTAGAGATGCTTAAATTTTTAGTTATAGAAAAAGGAATGAAACAAGTTGAAATATCAGAAAAGACAGGTGTTTCAATATCAACTATATCAAGAAGTTTACAAGGAAAATTTAACCCTAATTATGAAAACGGAAAAGCCATAGAAGCCTTATACAACGAAGTTGTAGAAAAACAACAACAGGTTAGTTAATTATGGCTAATTCATGGTTGAGGCTTTGGCATGATATGCCTAACGACCCAAAATGGAGAACAATCAGCAGATTATCTAAGCAACCTATTAGCTTAGTTTTAGCTGTCTATGTTCACATTCTTGTTGATGCGTCACGAAATGTCACGCGCGGTCACGTCGATGTCACGACGGAAGATTTAGCAAGTGCATTAGACGTGACAGAAGATCAAATTCAATCAATTTTTGATGCAATGCAAGGTCGAGTTTTAGACAAAAATGTTGTTGCTGGATGGGATAAAAGACAGCCCAAAAGAGAGGACTTAGGAAGCTCTGAAAGTGGTGCTAAATCAGCTGCACAGAGAAAAAGAGAGCAAAGAGAAAGAGAGAAACAAAATCAATCCGTCACGAAATGTCACGACGAGTCACAAGAAGTCACTACAGATAAAGATAAAGATAAAGAATATATATATATATACCCTATATCCCCCTTAGGTGAAAATTCCCAAAAAACAAAACCGAAAAAGTTTGACCCGTTGACGGCTAATCCTGAAAACGTATCAAGCGAGGTGTGGGCTGAATGGATTAAATACCGCAGAGAGCGAAAGGACAAAATTACCGAATCCACTTGCAAGGCCCAAGCTAAGAAACTTAGCGGTTTGTCACGACATGACGCTGAAAGCGTTATCAAGAGATCAATCGAAAACGGTTGGACTGGTTTATTTACCGAAAAGGTAGCGAATTATGAAAACAATCACAGACCTAACAAGCCACTTGTCGAAAGAGTTAACGACGACCTCGCAGCATTTGAGCGAGCAGGGCAGCAGTCAAGTGAGCCAATCGACATTACGCCAAAATTCAAAGACGAAGATATACCCTACTGATCGCCAGCGCAGGGTAATCTCAAGGTTTTGGAAAAAAATGTTTGAGCTTTACGACACGAAATGGACTAGCAAACATGGAACAGCACCAGAGGACGATAGTGTTTGGATTGTTCTGCTTTGCTCGACACCTGAACAGCTTATTGCTGAAGGGTTAAAGACTTTGATTCAAAAGGGTATGGAATGGCCGCCAACGGTTATTGAGTTTAGAAATATTTGTTTTGAAAATACGGCTAAAGCCTTTGGAGTACCGAGTTTTGAAAATGCTTGGATTGAAGCGTTAAAGGGTGTTTATTCGCATGAAGTTGTGGAAATTGCAGCAATCAAAACGGGTGTTTTTGAGCTTCAACGCTCTAAGGCTGATAACGTACAGCTTAAAAAGCGTTTTAATTATTACTTTGAAGTGATTTTAAATCTCTTTTCAGAGGGTAAACCGTTAGATGAAGTTAGACCTGCTTTAGAAAATAGCTCTAAAAACGCCTCAGAGGGGTGTAATGACGTTTTAATTAATGAGGTAATGCGTTTGTATGGGTTAGATGAAAAAAACGGTTATACGGGCTTTTTAGAGGCTAAACATAATTTAAGGGGTAGAGCATGATTCAAACTACAAGACAGCAAAGGCGACAGCTTAAAAGAGACAACCAAAAACAACCATCAAAATTAATCGAGGTTCCAAAAGAATTATGGCCCAACACAATAGTAACAAATAAACCTATTAAAGTATGGCGTTCAAAGTTTTTCTTTGCACAACTCTATAACGAATCTAACGGCTATCAACGTTTAAGTGTTTGTAAGTCTAGTTTAAATGATGTTGGTCGTTGGGATGATGGCATAACTTGGGATGAATTAATGCAAGTAAAGCGTGAATGTGGTTTTGCTGATATAGACGCATTAGAGATTTTTCCAGCAGATAAAGACATTGTAAATGTAGCTAACATGAGACATTTATTTATTCCACCAGAGCCTATTAATTTTGCATGGCGTAAATAATGCTAATCAATAATCAGCCACAACAGGACGTTAATACAAAGGAATTTTACGCATTTATTAATCACTTAATGAGTAATAAGGGCGGTTGTTGTCATGGGCCTAGTAAGCGTTATTGTGAAACAGGTTTGAAACTAAAGAGAGAGTATGAGGAAAGCAAAAGATGATTGAATTTAATGGATTTGAAAATATTTTAAAAACGCTTAAAGAATTTTTTAAAGATAATGAGATATTTGTATTCGTTTCAGTTGAATACTTTAAATATTTAGAAAAGCCATTTAAAGAAATTTCTAGCTATGAGCAAAAATTAGCAATTATAAACAATAATAACTGTTATAGATGGTATGGCATACCAATTATAAAGGAATATACAGCAAAATCATTAATTGCAATAAGAATTGATATTGATAGAGAGGCTTATATTTTGCTATTTAACCATTATGAAGATTTTTTTATTGAGTTAGCGCGTTTCTTTAATAATAGGGCCACAGAGTTAAAAAATAAAGTTGATTTATTAGAGATTAATAACAGAAATCTTTGTACTTTGGCGTTTACAAAATGAGCGAACATGACGAACAAGTAGCATTAGTCAAATGGTTTGATATGGCTTATCCCAAGTATGCAGAGCGTTTAGTAGCAACGCCCAATGGCGGGGCAAGGAATATTGTTGTAGCCAAAAAGCTAAAAGCAGAGGGAACAAGGGCAGGGTATCCAGATTTATTTCTACCAGTAGCAAGGAAAGGTTATCACGGGCTTTATATTGAGCTTAAAAAGACTAAAGGCGGCAGATTGTCGGAAAGTCAAAATGATTGGTTACAGTTTCTAAATAGTGAGGGTTATCAAGCTGTTTGTTGTCACGGTTGGGATGAGGCAAGAGCCGTTATTATTGATTATATGAGGTGATTTGATGATCTTTAATACTGTTTTAGGATATGTAAGTAAGCAGGGAGAAAAGTATTATTTTAGTGAAAAGCCAAATACCAATATTGTTGTTCAATTTGATTGGTTAGAAATTCCAAAGTCATTAGCTAGTACGTTTATCAATCAGCAAGATAAGTTTAAAAATCCTATTTATGCAGATAGCGCAAAACATTTATTAAGTCGTATTAGAAAGGCTAGAGGTATTTAACATGTCTAGGCGTTGCGTTACTGATTGGTTTAGGGTGCTTGTTGATCTTGACTATTTGGGTGTTAAGACTACCGCTGTCTCAAGAATGATAAACGTACCTAGATCGACGGTGGCAGAATGGAAATATGGTAGAGAGCCAAAACATTCAGACGGTGAGAAGTTAATAGTTTTGTGGTGTCATTCAATGAAAAAATCAAGAAAGCAATTACCTGTAATTGATCGTAAATCATCTAAAGCATTATTAAGCAATCATTTCTAATCTAAATAAAAACAAAACAAAAATCGAAATGTCGGGAAGTCGTCAGTAATTTTCTATTACCTTTTGGGAGAAAGGGGATTATAGGGGAAAGAGGGAAATTTCTTAATCTGTAGTTATATTCTTTACTCATAGAGGTAATTCTAATGTTTACAGTACAAAGAACTGGTAACCAGTACGGTGTTGTTGATAGTAATGGCGAATTTACTGGTTTTATTGGCAAAAAGGCAGAAGCACAGGAAGAAGCAGACCGTTTAAATAAACTTGCTGATGGTGGAAATGCTGATGATGAAGCTAATAAATCTAGTGATAAAGTTGTTGGTGAAGTGTCTAGTGAAAGTGAAGAAACCAACAAGATCGAGGGCAATGCTCACGCGCGCGCGCCTTTTGGCGAATCTAAGGACAAAGAAGATCCTGATACTGCTCAAGGTGCTAAATCATCAGATACTAAACCGCAAGCAGGTGAAGCAGTGGGTGGGGTAAAGCGTCCACAATTAACCGACAAAGGTTGGTTAGTTTAATTATTTAAAATATTGAGGTGATGAAATGGGTGTAGAAACAGCAATCGCGGTAGGTGTTGGTGCTTTGGCAGGTGCGGCAAGTTCTGGCATGATGGGAGGCAAACAAAGTACCCCGAAAGTAGTGCAACAAGACCCCGAAGCCGATGCACGTGCTGCCAAAACAAAAGCAGATGAAGCAGCAGGTAAAGCAGCAGCACAAGCAAAGAAAAACAGAAAAGCCAGCTCTTTACTATCGACAGGTGGTGAAAGCGGTTTAGATGCTGGTAAAAACACATTAGGCGCATAATATGAGTAATCTATCTGCATCTGAAATTGTACAACGATTAGAAACACTACAATCATTGCGTAAGCCACACGAGCAAGTTTGGAAAGAGTGCTTTGATTATTCGTTTCCAATTAGAGGAAATGGTATAGACGGCAGTATTGCCAATACTGATGATATTCAACGTAAAAAATCCAAGCTATTAGATTCTACTTTAACCGATGCGGCCAAGACTCAAGCAAGTGCTATTATCAGCGGTTTAACACCTGCTAATTCATTATGGTTTGATTTAGAGGTTAATGATTCAACCGATGAAGAAAAGCGATGGTTAAATAAATCAGCTAATGCAATATGGCGTAATATTCACAACTCTAATTTTGACTCATGTGTTTATGAGGGAAACCTTGATCTAATGGCCGCTGGTTGGTTTGCTTTATACATTGATGTTGATAGAGCAAGAGGCGGTTTTACTTTCCAGCTGTGGCCCATTGCTAGCGTTTATTGTGACAGCAGCAGAGCCGACCAAGTTATTAATATTGTTTATCGTTGTTATGAATTAACAGTGCAGCAGGTAGTCAATGAATTTCCTGATACTGTATCAGAGAAATTAATAAAGAAAGCAGCAGAAAAGCCAAACGATAAAATGAAGATGGTACACGCTATTTATCCGCGCAAGTTTGGCAAGGCTGGGAGTGAAGCAAAAAACAAACCTATCGCTTCTGTCCATGTGCTAATGGATGAAAGGGAAATTTTGCGCGAGAGCGGCTATGAAGAAATGCCCGTCGTTGTTCCTCGCTGGATGTTAATACCTGATAGCGTGTATGCGGTTGGCCCTGTTTCTGATGCGTTACCTGATGCTAAAACACTAAACAGCATTAGAAGAATGGAATTAGCCAATGCTGATCTAGCTATTAGCGGCATGTGGATAGCACAAGATGACGGTATTCTAAACCCTAGAACAATTAACATAGGCCCTCGAAAAGTTATTGTAGCCAACTCAGTTGATAGCATGAAGCCATTAATAACGGGTGCTGATTTTAACGTGTCTTTTACCAAGTGCGAACAACTGCAAGCACAGATTAGAAAGATCATGTTAGCCGACCAGTTACAGCCTGATAATGGGCCAGCTATGACCGCGACAGAGGTCAACATGCGTCAACAACTCATTAGGCAGTTATTAGGGCCTATCTATGGACGTATGCAAGCCGAGTATTTGCAACCCCTTATAGATCGTTGTTTTGGTATTGCTTACCGTGAGGGTGTATTAGGTGACGCACCTGAAAGCATTGTCGATAGGATGATAAACATTAAATATGTAAGTCCTTTAGCAAGATCGCAAAAGTTTGAAGAAGTGACAGCGATTCAAAACTTTGTAGGAATGACTATGCAAAGCTCACAGGTAAATCAAGAAGTTTTAGACAACATCGATTTTGATAAAGCTGTCCGTTTCACAGGTGAAGCGTTGGGTGTTCCTACTGATATTATCAGATCGAAAGAGGATGTAGATCAATTAAGGAAAGACCGAGTAGAGCAACAGAAGAAAGCCCAAGCTGATGCAATGGCTAATCAAGCTATACAGCAAGGAGCTGACGCTTACGCTCAAACTGGTGGCAAACAACTAGCAGAGCAGCAGGTGAACAATGCCTAAAAATAGACCAGCAAACGAATTTGATTATCAAGACTTATTTGAAAAGAATCCTTATGGTCAAATAATTTTAGATGATTTAGTAAGTCGCTTTTCATTACCCCCATCTTTTGACGAACATAATGCAGAAATCAAAACCTACTACCGAGCAGGTCAACGTAGCGTTATCGATTTTATCCTTTCCCGTATTAACAGAGCCAACGGAGTACAAGACAATGACCCCAAACAAGAGAATGATTAATTTATTACCTTTCTTAATGAATGAAGCCGACGAACATGGCGGTGATGGTGGCGGTGGCAATCCACCACCAGTAGTCGAAACAACTAGATCAATCCTAGAGGGTGGTGGAGTAGATAGCAGCACAGACGCACCACCAGCTGATAAGGCAGATAGTAAACCTGTTGATGATGAAGAACAGGGTAACTATGGTTTTATGCCTGATAAATTCAAAGTACTTGATGCTGATGGTGAGATCAATTTAGAGCTATCAGCTAAGAAAATGGCCGATAGCTATGCTGGCTTATCTAAACGTTTAGGTACTGGTGACGTTCCACCTAAGTCAATTGATGAATACGATGTAAAAATTGAATCTGATTTTTTACAGTTTGACGAATTTAAAAAAGACGTAGAGAACAAGGCATTTTTAGAAAGAGCCAAAGAACATGGTCTAACTTCTTCACAGCTGCAATTTGTATTAGGTGAATATGCGCGTGTATTGCCAGAATCATTTAAGAAATATGAGGGCCTAACAGTTGAACAGGCAAGGGAAGAACTAAGCCAATCATGGCAAAATGAAGATGAATACAAAGCCAACTTAAAAGATGCCTTTACTGCTTTCAACAAATACGCAGCACCAGAAGATAAGGAACGCATGGGTGAGATAGGTAACAACCCAGTTGTCATTAGAATGCTGGCTAATATGGGGAAAAACCTTAGAGAAGATGCACCACCTGTTAAAGCAGTAGTATCACGTGATGATATACAGCAATTAATGCGTAGTGAATCATATAGCAACCCTAATCATCCAGACTACAAAGCCACACATCGCAAAGTTAAGGCTTACTATCAACAAGCTTACGGCAATACTCCCGTTATTAGTTAAGTGATCAAGTACAACAGATAAAACACAATATATAGTATTTATTATTCATGGTACCTAGAAATTAAACACAATATATAGTGTGATCAGAAACCGCCAACTAAGGCGGTTTTTTTATGGCTATAACCGAATGTCGGGAAGTCGGAAGAATAAACATGTTAAAACACTACAAACAGCCCCGTTTATTGGCGCATGGGATAACTGGTCTAGCCCGTCAACCACAGCCCGAAAGGTTGATGATCTAGCGGCCTGTAGTACAGATAACCGCAAAAGCAAGGGTAATTTATTGTTTTTAAAGGTTATTTATTATGTCACAAGATTTCGCTACTAATGAAGCTACGCTAACCGCTGCCTTTGTGCAGCAATTCCATGACACTTATGACCTCGCAGCACAACAAAATGAATCGCGTTTAGTTGCTGCTGTTGAAAGTCGAGGCGATGTAGAGGGGGCATCATTTACTATTAATGATATGGCTGCTGTTGAAATGGAAAAAACTACCTCACGTTTCCAAGATACTAAGTGGAGTTTGCCAGAAGTAGGTACACGTATCGCTTTTATGGAAGATTTTGATTTACATATTCCTATTGAGCCACGTGATCTCTACAAGTTAAAAGCAGAGCCACAAAATGCTTACATTAAGCAAATGATTTCAGCTAATAATCGTTGTAAAGACCGCATTGTTTACCGCGCTTTAATAGATGCAGTCATGCGTAAAACAGAGAACAACGCAACACCTGCGCCTGTTTCTTTACCTGCAAGCCAAATTATTTTAGATGGTGGTGCAAATATCACTAAAGCCAAGCTAACTAAAGCTAAAGCACTTTTCCGTAAAAATGAGTGTGACGAAAAAAATGGCGAACAGCTATTTATTGCTTATAACGCGGACATGTTAGAAACCATTTTGAACGATACCACTTTAACCAGTGCTGACTTCTTAAAGGTGGAAATGCTACAAGATGGTGCGGTAGCTACTAACTGGTTAGGCTTCACATGGATTCCATACGAAGCATTGGATTTAGATACTGATGTTTATACTACGGTGGCATGGTGTAAATCTGCCGCACACTTTGGCACTGGTATTGCTGGAAATTCTGTAGATATTGGTAAACGTCGTGATAAAAACAACACGATTCAAATTTCTTTATCTTCTGCATACGGTGGTGGCCGTGCTAATGAGCAGAAAGTAGTTGGTGTTAAATTCAAGGTTTAACCGCCTTATAACAACAGGGCGGTTTAGGCCGCCCTTTTTTGAGGGTTCACTATGCAAACGTCTACATCTGATGTTTCTATATGTTCAAATGCTCTTTTAGAGCTTGGCGCGCAAGTTATCAGTAGCTTTGATGAAAATACAGATAGAGCGCGATTAGTATCTAACTTATACCCAAGTACACGCGATGAAGTATTAAGGCAACACTTGTGGAAATGTGCCACTAAAAGAGAATTAATAGCACCTGATGCTGTTAAGCCTGTTTTCGGTTATGCCAATGCTTTCACATTACCAGCTGACTTTATAAGGGTAGTAACAATAAATGATTGTGAACGCCCTGATTACGTGATTGAAAACGGTAAGATTTTAATTAATGCCAATCAAATTCAATTAGTCTATGTGTTTAAAAACTACAACGCCTCCACCTATGACGCGGATTTAATCAAATTATTAAAACTATCCATTAAATCACGTATTGCTTATGCAATTACTCAATCAACCACATTGGCCCAAGCAGCAAAAGACGAATATGAGTTTGAGTTAAAACGTGCTAAGTCGGTTGATTCCCAAGAAACACCGCCTAATCGTTTTGGCGAATCTCCACTATTAGAGGATAGAATGCGTGGCTAAGGTCTCATTGATTCAAACGAATTTCACCGCTGGCGAATTATCGCCTTTAATGAAAGGTCGTGTAGATATATCACGCTACCACAATGGCGCACAGCGTATAGAAAACGCCTTGATTGCTGTACAGGGTGGACTTATGCGTACATGGGGAACAAAATTTATTGCCCATGCTAAATACGATGATAAAAAGAGTCGTTTAATCCCTTACGTGTTTAACCGTGAACAAGCCTATATTGTAGAGTTTGGTGATAAGTATTGTCGTATTTATAAAGATGGTCAGTATCAAGCAGAGATTGAAAGCCCTTACACAGAAGAAATGTTATTTAAATTAAATTATGTGCAGGGTGCTGATACGATGTTTTTAGCGCATATGAGCGTACCTGTTCATCGTTTAAGACGGGTTAGCGATACCGAATGGACGCTATCAAAAGCACCTTTTATCGTTGAGCCTTACGATGAAGTTGGCGAGTACCCCGACTTTACTATAAACCTGACTGAATATGAAGCAGGTAAAGAGGCAACAGCAACAGTTTACAAAGGTGATGACATATCAACCTTAGGCAGTTTTTGGTTAGATGCTGATGTTGGTAGAACAATAACCAGCGGAACAGGTATTGCGGAAATAACAGCGGTTACAAGTGCCTCCGTTGCTAAAGTAAAAATCATAACATCATTTAAAGAATACTGGATATGGAATGGTAACTGGCATTTAGAGGGTTCACCACTTACCACTATTAAACCTACCAATGGAGCAGAGGGAACAGCAACAGAAGGAGACATAACGGTTGGCGATGAAGTTACTTTGACGTTGACCAATAACGGTTGGCGTGCAACTGATGTAGGTAAGTATGTAAAGATTTACAAGGGCCTTTATCAAATAACAACTGTATCCAGTGCTAAAGCAGTTAAAGCGCAATGTATCACTGCACCAGAAACCAAAGCGTCCGCTATTGCGTGGGGTTGGTCGCTTATGTCTAGCGTTTGGAATGAAAGGTTTGGCTATCCTAGTGCTATTACACTATGCGAGCAAAGGCTTTTTTGTGGTGGAACAGCAAACAATCCACAAACAATATGGATGAGTAAGGTCGGTGAATATTTAAACTTTCAGATTTCAACAGAAAACGCCGACGCTGGTAGTTTTACCATGTCATCAGATCAAATTAACCCCGTTGTGCATTTAACACAAGCCACAGTTCCCATTATATTGACCTATGGGGGCGAGTTCTCATTAGTAAGTGCAGCGACACAAGCGGCCATTACACCAGAAAGTACAGGCATTAGAAACCACTCGACTTATGGGTGTAACAGCGTTAGACCTGTTCGCATTGGTACAGAAGTATTTTACATGCAACGGGCAGGTACGAAACTGTTAGCAATGGGATTCAGTGCCGCCGATGATTCTTTTCTATCACAAAACGTTACGGTTTTATCTGAACATATTACTAAAACGGGTATAGTCGATATGGCTTATCAGCAAGAGCCTTACTCTATTTTATGGCTAGTTCGTGCTGATGGTCAGATTGCCACCATGACCATCGACAAAGATCAGGAAGTAATAGGCTGGTCAAGACAGATCACAGATGGTTATTTTGAATCAGTGGCTACTATTCCAAGTGATGACGGTTCAATTGACGAAATGTGGTGTGTAGTACGTCGTGAAGTAAATGGTAATACAGTCCGTTATATTGAGCAGTTTAATCGTGATATTTACAGCCATTCAGCTAAAAGTTATGAGCATCAAACGGCTATTGATACCTATAACGAATTAGAGCATTTAGAGGGTAAAGAGGTAGCCGTCTTAGCCGATGGTGTACCGCTGCAATCACGCACTGTTAAAAATGGCAGTATTACCTTAGAGCGTAAAGCTAACAGTGTAGTTATTGGCCTACCTTACAAGACCCTAGTCGAAACCTTAGATATTGAAATACAGGGCGCAGTAGGTACAGCACAAGGAAACCAGAAGCGAATAGGCGAAACAGTGTTACGTCTTTTTGAAACCACAGGCTGCAAAGTAAACGGTGATGATACGGCTTTCCGTCAGGCTGGTATAGGCATACTAGATAAGCCACCTGTTAAGTTTACAGGCGATAAACGAACGGAGAATCTAGGCTGGAATAACACCATAACCATCGAACAAGATCAGCCTTTACCTTTTACCCTATTAGCCGTTATTAGAAAGGTAACTGTCAATGATTAGCGTAAGAGAAGCCAAACAACAAGATATAAACCAGCTGGTTTTATTGTGTGAAGCATTGCACAGAGAAAGCGACGTATACCAGTTACAGCCATTTCTTGCCGACCAACTAGCGGTCAAGATAGCGCACGGCATGAGTTTTCAGCATAACCTTGTACTGATAGCAGAAGATGACAGTGGTGTGATTGGCTACTTTATGGGTGGTATAACAGAGGGATTTATTAACCATCAGCGCACAGCATTCGATTATTCCGTTTATGTACTTCCTAATAAACGTAACGGCAGGGTAGCCATTAAATTATTTAAAGCCTTTGAAGCATGGGCCATAGATAACAACGCTAGTTATTTTAGAGTAGGGATAACTACCGATATTCACACCGAAAAAACAAGCAAATTCTATCAGTGTCTAGGCTTTAAACAAGCAGGTGTTTCATTTGAAAAGGTGTTAAAAAATGGGCGTTGAAACGGCTTTATTAGTGGGTAGTGCTGGCTTACAAACTTTTGGCGGTCTACAGTCAGCGAAAAGTGCTAAAGCATGGGGTAACTACCAAAACAAACAAGCTCAAGCCGATGCTTATGCGCGCATTGGTGAATCTAATGTTGAAGCTCAACAAATTAGAAACAGAGCAGCACAAGAACGTAGTAGTGCAGTGGCGGCCACCGCTGCCAATGGTGTTGTCGTCGGTGAGGGAACAGCGGCAGAAATTGAAAGAACCATCACCAGTCGAGGCGAATATGATGCACAGGTCGAGTTAGCTAATGGCCGTGATGCAGCTAATCGTATTCTAGCAGAGGGTGAAGCTGCCAAGTTAAGAGGTAAACAAGAGGCAAAAGCGGCCTATATTAGTACCGCTGGCTCACTGTTAAGCACGGCCTATATGGGTAGTAAGTGGTCTAGTTCTTCCAATAGCGCGCCCGTTGTTGATAGATCAACGCAAGCAGGGCCTAGATCAAGTGTTATTAAAAATAAACCGTTTGGTTTTTATTAGTAGGTGGTAACAAATGCCAATAGTACCCAAAGGTGACAATCTTGGAAATGCGAGATTACAAGCAGGTCGTACCAATATAAGAGGTGGTAATGACCCCGTAGCCGAAGCCGTTTCAGGTTTAGGTCGTGAAGCGGCTGGTATTGCTTTTGATATAAACCGCGAAAATCAGAACGCTAACCGTGTCAATATGAGCAATGGTTTTTTACAAAGGCAAAAACAGATTGATAGCGCGCGTAACGATTTAGAACAACGCCTTAAAATGGGTGATACCGACCCTGATAATGCAATAGAAGATTACCGTAAAACTATCCTAGCTTTACCTAAACCACAAGTTAGCGGTTTATCAGGTGTTCAGCAACAAGAGTATGACCATCAGCTTAATGTAATTGATTACACGGGTGAAAAGCAGGTTGTAGGCTTACAAAAAACAGCGGTGACGTATAAAGCACAAAACGCCCTAGAAGATACTTTTAATCTAAACCAAGAGGAATTACTAGACCCTAACAGTAACTTTCAAGTGGTGCGTAGTGCATGGGATAGTGACGCTGTTACCAAAACAGGTCGTGAAGCCTATGGTGAAAAATGGGGCAAGGTTAAGCAACAGTATTTAACCCAACTTAGCCAAAACTATTTACAAAACAGAATTAACTACGCCACAGATCAAGAGAATGGCTACCAGCTGCAACAACTTAAAAATGATCTGCTAGATGATAAAAAATACACAGACCTAGACGCATTAAAACGTAGGCAATTAATCAACCAGATAGACCCCGTACTAGATCGTACCATTGGCATAAATTACGGCAGATCACTGTCAACTAACCTAACAGACCTAACCGCTTTAACGGGTAACTATGAAGCGGCCAACGTATTTAACGCCATGATACAAAGGGAAAGCGCAGGCAAACAGTTTGATGCTAATGGTCAGCCACTAACGTCAAGTGCTGGCGCAATTGGTAAGGCCCAAGTGATGCCTGAAACTGCTAAAGCAATGGCTAAAGAACTAGGTATAGCCTTTGATGAAGATCGTTATAAAAATGATGCTGAATACAATGTCATGCTTGGTCAAGCCTACTTTACTAAAAACCTTAAAAAATACGGTAGTCCACTAATGGCAGCAGCTGCTTACAATGCAGGTGATGGAGCCGTTGACAAATGGATTAAACAGTTTGGCGACCCACGTAAGGGAGAGATCAGCGAGGGCGAATTTTTAGCCAAGATACCCTACAAAGAAACACGGGAATATGTGCAAAATGTAGCTGGTCGTGTTAATCGTGGCCGTAAAACTAAAATAGATAAATCCAGTGCATTAGCGATAATTGATAACAGCGATAACCTAAGCTATGAACAAAAGCAATACGCCCGTTCTGAATTGTCTAAAAACATTGCTATTCAAGAACAACAGGCGCAAGCACAATATACCGCATTACGTAATAGTGTTTGGGAAGATGTGTATTTAAATGGTGTGGCAGTAGACCAGATCGACCCACAACGCTATGCAGCTTTAACCGTAGATGATCGTATTAAATTAAAAAAAGAAGCTGTTAGAGAGCTAGATTTACCTGTATGGAAAGAGGCCAGAGGCAGAGTTAAAGCAGGTGAGAGCTTTGATATTCTTAACGAATACAGTGCTAAATTACCGCCTAACAACTTAAAAACATTGCTTGATATGCAGCAAGACCTCGCCAACAGTGCTGATGGTGCAGCTGGTCGAGCCAGATCAGAAGCCTTTAAAATATTCTCTTTAGATATTCAAGAGCAAGGCATTAAGAACAAAGGCGAGTTAGCTAAAATATGGGATGATGTTTATAGCGAGTTAGACGACTTTGAACAGAAAAATAAACGTAAAGCTACCCGTCAAGAAATATTAAATATTACCCGTAGGCAATTCCTAGATGTACAGCTGGATAACGGTAAAACTGAAACCTATCGAAAACTAACGGATGACCAACGCAACAGAATAACAGGCTTTGATGTGTTTGGCCGTACTACTGGCGAAAGACAGGCCGCTGCTAGTTACTTTGGATTAACTGCCAGTAATGACCAAGTTAAAAGCGTTAAGGATATACCACCAGCTGATAAGCGAGAAATTGAAACCGTCCTTAAATCCTTAAACGTTCCTATCACTGACGACACGATTTTAAAATATTATTACGATGGGCTTAATCAATGAATGAATTTTTAGATGTTAATCCTGATGATTTAAAAACCGCGCTAGCTAATAACAGCAGCACCTTAACCGATGAAGAACAGCAGCTTGCAAAAAATAGCAAGTACCGTTCTTTAGTGGTTGAAGATATTAGGGCGCAACGTAAACAAGAGAATCAACTATTAGCGGCTGAACAACAAAAACAAGCCGATGCTGATTATCGCAATAACTTATTCCCTAAGTTTGACACTGAAACAGAGCGACCCATCGCTACCATAAAAAAAGAAGAAGAACAGCTACGCCAAGAAACAGCGAGCCAACAGTTTTCTGAGGGAGTGGCCGAGTATGGTCAAGCATTAGGGCCTGACTATCAACAGCTAATTACTAACCAAGTAGCACGGGAAAGAGTCGGAAGAACCTTTGATTTATTAGCGGCTGAAAATAGAACACCTGAACAGTGGAAAGAATTATTTGATATAGCCAAAATAACAGGGGCTAAACCGTCTTTTATACTAAGGGCCACAGGGGAAGATCAAGCCAAAATAAACCAGCTGGTAAAAGAAAGATCATTTAAATTAGCGGATTTAGACACGCCTATTGTCTTTGATATTTTTACCGATAAACGTATACATGCATTAGCCAGCGATAGCATTCAAAATATGCAAGTGGTAGAGGATAGGCTATCAAGACAAAGACTGGTAACAGAACAAGCAAAACAAGCACGGATTCAGTCCAATAATCTATACGATAACTTTAGGTATGGACAGCTACAATTAGAGACATTACTACAAGCGGTATCCTTTTGGGGAATGGATAAACTAGATGCTGACCCACAACGTCAAAGCCGACGCGATTGGCAATTACTAAGTTTAGCGCAACAAGCCGAAGAAAGTCCGCACGATTTACGACTTGGTAAATTTATAGAAGAATACGACAATAATGGTTTAGGGGCAGCCTTATATTATGGTTTAAGCAATCCCACCATAGGCAGCAGTATTTTAGCACAAGCATTGCCGTCGATTGGTGCAGGTGGCCCTTTTGGTAAAGGTGTCACCTCGATAGGTGGCAGATTAGCACAAGGAAGAATAGCTAATTTAGCAGTACGTGAATGGGCGGTTAAAGCTGGTAATGTTGGGGGTGTTGGCTTTTTTTCTACCGCTAGTATGGGGTATCCAGTTAGTTTAGTACAGGGCTTTGAAAAAACAGGCGATATAAAACAAGCATTAAGCAGAGCCAAAACACAAACGTCCATAGATTCAGCTTTTGGTTTTTTAAGTGGAACACTGCCAGCACCTGCTATGCTAACGAATCGTTTTAGTGGTCGTTTGGGGAATATATTATATGTGGGTACAGAGTCAACCGCGCAAGGGATAGGTAGTGCAGGTGGTGCTTATTATTCAGCAAAAGCGGTAGGTGATGAAATAACAGGCGGTGAAATTTTTGCTAACTTTGCATTAGGCTATATTACAGCACCTTTAGATTTATCTGTTGCTAGTTTATCAAATGGCAAAAACTTTGATTTTACCACGCGCTCAAATTTAGAAACGACCAGAGCCGTAGCTGATGAAATTAAAAATAGTCCTATTGCAAGCCGTGACCCTGATACAGCCAAGCAAGTTATCGCACGTATCAAAGAACAATCCGACAGTCCTGTGCAAGACGTTTATTTGCCTGTTGAAGAATTTAACCGTTATTTTCAAGAACAAGGCATTGACCCCATCGCATTAGCTGACCAAGTAACAGGTAAGCAGGGCGCATTAGAGGAAGCATTAGCCACAGGTGCGGATTTACAAATTCCCCTAGAAAACTATTTAGTTGATATTGCTGCACGGGGCCACGATGCGGTTTTTGCTAACGAATTAAGAACGGCACCTGATGCCATGAATGCCAGAGAGCTAGCCGAGTTTGATAATACAATCAAAGAACGGGCGGAAGATATTACCAGCCAGATCAATGAGGCTGTACAAAAAGGGGCTAAGACATTACAAGATAATCGTGTTTATAACGATGTGTATGGTCAATTAGTAGGGATTAATCGAGACAAGGCCACAGCTGAAAAAGAGGCCTTAATCTATGGTTCACTGTTTAATACATTGGCCGAACGTTTAAACATTGACCCGATGGAGTTATACAACCGTTATAGTTTACAGATCAAAAGAAACTTACCTGATATTCTGACCCAAGCAAGAAACTCAGATAATTTAGATTTATTAATTAATCGTTTAAGAAGTGGCGATATACCAAGCGAAACATCAGCCAGAGGTAAAACACTGTTTCAACGCATTAAAGAGCTTGGCGGTATTAGAGACGAGGGCGGTGAGTTAGCCAATAGAGATATTGATAAAGGTAAGAAAGGCAAGGCCAGAATAACCAATAATAAAACAGGTAAGTCGTTAGATGATATTGCTAGCCAATTGGCTAGAGAGGGTTATCTATTTGACCAAGAAACCAACTTGGCAGATATTGCCGAAATGGATAAACGCTATACAGGCGTTGATCTTGTTAATATTCTACTGGATAAAATAGATGCAGAATCTAGGGGTGAATTACAATACTCACCTTTAACAATGAATGATGATCTATTTAGTATTAGGCAACAACTAACAGAGTTAAGTGATCTAGTTGATCGACAAGGCTTAGATTTAAATAACCTAACCAATCAACAGGTCAAAGACTTATTACTGAATGACAGCCAACGTTACAACCAAGAAGATACTAAGCTATCTGCTATCCATAATCTTGACCAATCTAATTTAGCCTATGCGGATAACTTAGGCGGTTTAGCTGTGCCGTCAATTGGAATTGTTACCCGTGATAAGGGGGCAGTTGCTGGCTTTGGTGATGTTACCCTAATAGGTACTAGAAACTTAGCAGACCCTAGACAAGTACCAGCCTATAGTAGCGACGCTTATAGTCCGCGCTTTCCCCGTGAAGAATTTGAACCTATTAAAAATGCTAAACGGTTAGAGTCTATTGTTAGTGATATTGAACCAGAAGCCATAAGAACAGGCGATGATAGAGTTGTTGGTAGTACGTGGGATTACCTGCAAAGTGGAGATTTTAGAGAAAATGTTTTTCGATGGGAAAACTCACCAGCTATTAAATCTTTGTTCTTAAAAGAGCAGGGTGTTGAGGTAAAACCTGCTTATAAAGAGCCAACATTTCAGACAGGTTTAAACAGAAACGAGATCACTAAAGCATCTAAATTAAATGATGATCTTAGTAAGATAATAGAGGTAGATGAATATTTTAGTAATAATGCTGAGGCGTTTGTTAATGAAAAAATAAAGCCATTAATTGAAAAGTCTTTAGATCGTCGCTATTCAGATCGACCAGAGTTATTAAGTAAATTTAAAGAAAAGTTAATAAAAGAAGATGCTTATTCGCTTCTTCAAAAAATCAGAGGTGATATTAAAAAACTCGATAACCTAATTGGTAACAAAGAAATTGATACAGAGGCAACCGTTAAGCGTATTGATAGCAAACTCAATAAACAAAAGGCTGATTTTGAGCAATGGGTTAATAATAAATTACGTGCTATTTATGGTGAGCCATTTGTTAAGTTAGGTAATAAAAAAGTACCTTTTAACCTTGATAATGTGGTTAAAGCCATGACCAGAGGCAGCGTTAAAGGGGCAGAGCAAACAATGGGTTTCGGTACTGGTAAAGCCAAAGCACAAACCAGTACCAAGTTTAACAGCCTTAAACAAATGCGTGAAGCGGCTAAACGTTATATTGAGTCGCCAGCTGAGTATGAAAAGGCAGTAGCAGAAGCCGAAAAGGTGCAAGATCAATATCGAGAGGTATTAAGTAAATTTAGCAAAATGACTAATATATTTGATGCGTTCGATGATGCGACTCAAGCAATGGCCGATATTGCAACACGTGGCAATTATTCAGAGACAGCCATTAAATCAATCTTAGAAAAAAATTATTTTGATACCGCTAAACTTGAACAAGCGATTAAGTCAGGAGAGGTTAAGGACTTTTATAAACTGGCCGAAAATGCTGCACGTTCTTTATTAGAGACACCAGTCCCTTACTTTGAAAGCAAGCCACAGCGAGCCGTAGGATTAGATGAATTTGCTGGTGCAGTTATTCCAGATAATGCCAGCAAGCAAACAATCGATATTTTAAAGAAAAATAACATACCCTATGTTAAATATAAAAAGGGCGAGGCTGGCAGTCGTGAAAATACAGTTAGACAGTTTACAGAACAGCTATCAAATAAAGGTTTAGATACTTTATTCCAAAAACAAAACGACCAAGTGCGCGGTTTTATTGATATAGCCAAAGATGGTAGTGTCAGAATTAACCTAACTGAAAATGCTAACCTGTCAACGTTCCTCCATGAAACAGGGCATTTTTTCCTTAATGTGATTGGTGATATTGAGAAAGTACCCCAAGCAGGGGCAGACGTTAAGGAAATGGCTAGCGTTATCAAAAAATGGTTAAAAGCCGATGACCTTAATAGTTTAACCGTAGCACAACATGAAAAATTTGCGCGTGGTTTTGAAGCCTATTTATTTGAGGGTAAAGCACCCACCATAGAATTACAAGGGGCTTTCTCACGGTTTAAAGCATGGTTAACACAAGTATACAAAATCATTAAAAACCTTAATGTTAAGTTAAATGATGATGTGCGTCGTGTGTTTGATCGTATGCTAGCCACTGATGACGCAATAGAAGTCGCTAAAGCACCTTACAATGAATTGTTTACCACAGCCGAACAAATGGGTGTTACTCCTGAAGAATTTGCGGTCTATCGTGAAACAGCTGAAAAGGCCAGCGTAGAAGCTAAAGACAAACTACTCAGTGATTCACTAAAAGAGATCAAGCGCGAAACCGAAAGCTGGTGGAACGATGAAAAAGCAAAACTAAAAGAACAAGTAACCCAAGAAGTAAATAACCAACCTGTTTATAGAGTACAGGACTATTTAAGGAAAGGGATACAAACGGATGGCGTACAAGGTGAACCTGTTAAATTAAACCGTGATGTGCTTATTCAGCGTTACGGTAAAGGCATAGTTAAAGACCTTAAGGGTCTAACCGCGAAAGAGGGTGTTAACCCTGAATCTGTTTCTATGATGTGGGGCTATTCATCGAGTGATGAAATGGTTAAAGCGTTGCAATCTGCACCTGATAGAAACGCCCTAATCAATGCTGAAACCGATGTACGTATGCGTGAAATTTATGGCGATATTCTAAACGATGGAACAATGTCAGCTAAAGCTATCCATGCTTTTGAAGATAACGCCAACAGAGCCAAAGTCATTAGGGCCGAATTAGCGGCTATTGAAAAATTACGCAAGGCAGCCGAACAAGTATCAACCATTAGAGAACGTAACGATAGAGCGGCTAGTCGTGACGCATTGGATGCTATTCCTAGCAATACCCTATTACGGGATGTAGCACAGCGTACCATTGGCGATACTAAGCTAATGAATATAAACCCTAACCTTTATCTGCAAGCGTCCAGAAAAGCCAGTAGGGAAGCCGTAGCCTATGCTCGTAATAAAGACTGGTATAATGTTTCACTGTCTAAACAAAAAGAGTTAATTAATCATTTTCTGTATTTAGAAGCCAGCAAAGCCAGGCAAACAGAAGCCAAGATATTTAACTACTTTAACAAGTTTGATAAAAAAGCTACCCGTGAACGGATTGGTAAAGCAGAGGGCGGTCACTTAGAACAGATCGACGCACTGCTTGCTGATTATGAATTTAAACGTGTTAGCAACAGAGCCATAGCCAGAAGAAAAAGCCTAGCTAGTTATGTGGCAGAGCAACAAGCACAGGGTAATATTGTCGCTATAGATCAGGCGATTATTGATAATGCCAACGTGGTTAATTATCGTGAGCTTACCTATGAGCAATTGCAAGCCTTACGCGATGCTGTTAAAAATATTGAAACCATTGCTAGCTTAAAAAATAAATTAATCTCAGCACAAGGAAAGCGTGATCTACAGGAAACTAAAGACGCACTAATTAGCCAGCTGAACAGTACCGTTAAGGAGGCGGCCAGAGTTAAACCACTGTCTAAAAGTAGCCGTACAAACACAGAAGTGTTTAAAGACATGGGTAGCAAAATAGATGCCTCGCTAATCCGTATGGAACACTTAATTAGCAACCTAGATCGTGGTGATGTTGACGGGATTTTTCATCAAGTATTTTGGAATCCTTTAGCTGATGCACAAGCCAATGAAAAAGCCATGTTTAAGGCTGATATGCTGGATATTATGCAAAAGGCTGATGTATTAGAGGGCCTTAATGATACCCACTATATCAATTCATTAGGTCGCTCATTCGCTACCCGTGAATTGATAATGATCGCTTTAAATACAGGTAATGAATCCAATAAAGCAAAATTATTAAAAGGCGGTATAGATGGCTTACAACTACAACCTGCACAGCTGGCCGATATACTTGCACCATTAACCAAAGATAAATGGGATTTTGTGCAAGAAGTATGGAACAAGTTTGATAATCGTTGGCCTGATATTGCGGCCATGTATAAACGACTTTCGGGTGTAGAGCCACCAGCCATAGAAGCCACCCCAATCAATACCCAATACGGGGAATATAAAGGCGGTTATTTTCCTATTATTTACGACAGATCAAGACAAAATGCACCTGATGCGTTTCTTGGTGGTGAGCTATTTAATGGTGATTTTGAGGGTGCGCTACCTAGTAATGGCTTTACTAATGCCCGTAACGACAACGTAACAGGCCCATTAAAACTAGAAATTGAATCCATTAGTCAACACATGATGATGCAGATTCACGACCTAACCCATAGAGAGGCCTTACAAAATGCTTACCGTTTAGCTAAAGACCGCGATATTAGAAACGCTTTAATTAAAAAGTTAGGCAGTGAGCAAGCCGATTTATTTATTAACTGGTTAAAAAATATTGCTAATGATGCTAACCCTGCTGGCGGTGGTGTAGGTAGTCGCTTAATTAATGCAGTAAGAAATAATACTAGCGTGGTTGGCTTGGGCTTTTCTACGACTACCATGTTGGCGCAAATTGGCGGTGTTGTACCTGTTATTCGTTATGCTGGTGCTAAAGACTTTGCAGGTGGCTTAATTCAATTAATGCAACACCCATTAGACACACCACGCTTTATTATGGAAAACTCGCCAGCCATGCGTGCCCGTTGGGATACAACGCAATCAAGAATAGAGGCGAGTTTTGACAGACTCAAAGGTAAAAACGAATTTTTCAGACAGAAAGAACGGGTAGTTAGATTTGCTTTTGATCTACTCAATTATATTGATCGTTATGTAACTGGGGCTGGCTGGATGGCCGCCTACAATAGAGCCATAAGAGAGGGCAAAAGTACAGAGGTAGCCGTTCGTGCAGGTGATGCGGTTGTCAGAAAATCACAGGGCGGTTTTGGTGCGATGGATAGGGCCGCCATTCAATACGGTGACGATGGTAAAGTCATGGCCATGTTTACCATGTTCTATACACCATTTTCAGCATTCTATAATCAAGGCAGGGATTTACATTTTGAAGTCAGAAACGGCATAACCAGCAAGTCAAAAGCGGCCGCTATTATTTTAGCGACAGCGTTCTTTCAGGGTGTTATTGGTGATCTGCTAACAGGTCAGGGGCCAGATGATGACGAAAATACCCTAGCATGGATGGGTAAAAGCACATTAGGCTTTGGTACGTCAGGCTTTCCTATTGTTCGTGATGTGGTCAGTGCATGGACGGGTGGCCGTGTTTATTCCTTATCGCCATTAGCTCAGACCATTAACAAAGTGACCAGCCTACCAACTACCGTCAAAGGATTGGCAGAAGGTAAAGAGGGCAAAGGTAAGCAAGTAATTGAAGCTGGCGGTTTAGTTTTAGGTGTACCCGTTAAACCATTAACCCGACAAGGCGATGCTTTTTATCAAATGGCTACTGGTGAATATGACCCTAAAGATGCTGGCGGTTTTGTGAAAGCGTTAATTTATGGTGTACGTAAAAAGGATAAAGAGTAATGAATGATAAACAGTTAAAAGAGCTTAAAAAATTATTAGATTACTCTTTTGAAGCGGTCAAGATAGATTGCGACGCTAGGAATTGGAATGGTCATGGTAAAAAACCCGAACAAATGACCAAAGAAGAAAGAGGGGGTAGATACTTTGATATGAAAAATGCGGATAAATCTATTTCTATCTATGCCAGATTAACCAATATTATTGATGCCCACGAAAAACCAGTACAAGGTAATACTAAACCAGATGATAGTTTAAAAGATGAAACCGCAGCAGTAACCAAAGAAGCAGCTAAACATTTAAAGCGGTTAGGTCTTGATGACAATGGCAAATACCATTAAAAAGAAAAAGCTATCACTGTTAGAGTTTTTTTTGATGTGGGCCAAGCGACAAGGTTGGCAAGTACCAGACATTCATATTATTGCTTGTCACTGGTTAGAACATCGTGGAGATATAGCGGTATTGCGCTGTTTTCGTGGCTTTGGTAAAAGTACCATTTTAGCTATCTACAATGCGTGGCGATTCTATAACGACCCCACTTATAGAATACTGCACCAATCTGAAACCGATGGAACAGCCTATAAAACTAGCCGTGATACTCAAAACGTATTGCGTAAACACCCTTTAACTAGGCATTTACTACCACAGCGACAGGGTACAGTTGGCCAGTGGTGGGTAGATGGGGCAAAAGATAGCCGTAATGCGTCGATGTTTTCCAGAGGTATATTATCTAATGTAACCTCAGCCCGTGCCGATGAAGTACAGAACGATGACGTAGAAGTGCCACGTAATACCCAAACAGAAGAAGCACGGGAAAAAATGCGCGAGCGTTTAGATGAACAAACGCATATTTTAGTACCTGATGGGAAAACCTTATACGTAGGTACGCCACACACTTTCGATAGTCTCTACGAACGCATTGAAGCAATGGGCGCGGATTGTCTTACTATTCCCATGTTTGCCCAAGAATACCGAATCAGTGTAGCCGGTGAAGAAAGCTATAAACTACCGTTTAAGGCTGAATATATTTTTTATGGTATTGGTAAAGGGGCGAAAGTATTAGAGGAAAATGTAGATTACCAGATCACAGAAGATAACACGCTAATCTTTAGCGAGCCACCTAAAGTCCTAATTGATTGCTATGCAGGTATTGCATGGCCTAATAGATTCACTATTAAAGAATTAGCAAGCCGTAGAAAGAAAACAGAAACAATTAACAAATGGGATTCACAATATCAACTACATGCAAAACCAGTTAATGAAATTCGTTTAGACCCTGATAAATTAAAACGTTATAGCGATATACCAAAACTTAAAACGGTTAATAAAACGGTTACCATGTGGCTAGGTAATAATCAGATCGTCGGGGCGGTGGCCTATTGGGATTGCTCACTTGGTAAAGTTAAAAGCGATGCTTCTGCATTAAGCCTAGTGTTAACCGATGCACAAGGACATTTATATTGGCAATTTGCAGAGGCCATGCTAGGCGAATTAGTAGAGTTTGGCGATGACGATAAAGTCATTGGCGGACAGGTTAAGCAGGTTCGTGATCTTGTTCTTAAATACAATATTCCGTGTGTCGTGGTAGAAACTAACGGTGCTGGCGGTTTTGTGCCGCCTATTCTACGTAAGGCATTACAAGGTACTGGTTGCGCGGTAAGAGAGCAACACGTACTCACCAATAAACAAAGGCGTATTTTAGATGCCTTAGAGCCACCGTTAAAATCAGGTTTTCTACACGCCCACGATAATGTTTTTGATAGTCCTGTCATCGATCAAATGCGCTCATTTAATCCAGAAGCAACAAACGACAAAGATGACTATGTAGATAGCGCAGCAGGTGCAATTCTACAAACGCCTGTACGCATTGCCAAAATTGTCGGGAACTCGGAAAGCAATCCAGATAATAATTGGATACCTAACGGGGGAACTTATGAAGTACATACTGATTATTAGAGGTTTAAGCCATGACAGTCGAAGCAGCACCAAACTATACCGAATATCAAGCCGATGGTATTGCTACTAGCTACACCATACCATTCAAGCTACTAGCTATACAGGATTTAACTGTTTATTTAGAGGGGCAACTAATAACATCAGGTTATAGTATTGATGGAATTGGAAACCAACAGAGTCAAATTATTTTCGATGTAGCACCTAATGGTTACTTACTTTTACAGCGTTCTGTAGCTGTAGTAAGAGAAACCGATTATCAAGAGAATGGTGATCTTAGAGCCGAAACCTTAAACAATGATTTTGATCGCCTTGTAATGATGATGCAAGGTTTTGACCAAGACAATACAAAATCATTAAGAGTGTCAGACCCACAGGGTATTAATGCGCTACCTATAGCTCAAATTAGAGCTAATAAGATGCTCGCCTTTGATGAAAACGGACAGCCAACATTATTTATTGTTGAAGCTGGTTCAGCCGTTGACCTCGCTAAAGCATTACTAAATACCGATAATCCAGATAAAGGGGCTGGCATGGTAGGGTGCAATGAATTACTTGCTTACCCTGATAAAACCGTTGGCGATGCGATTAAAAAACTTAATCAGCGAATTGATAATTTTGATACGGGCGTCCCTGTTTTTTCTGTTATTTGGTGGCCATTAAGATCAAGTATTCCCAATGGTTTTATTGCTGGCGATGGTCAAGAGTTATTAATAGCTGATTATGCGAGGGCCTATCAAGGGATAGCTGATGGACAAGTACCAACTTGTACAGAAACAGATTGGCAAAATTCTTACAGTGCGCCAAACAATACCAATAAACGGGGTTGTTACGTTCTAAATTCAAGTGATGGTAAATTCAGAATACCAGACTATAACGGTGTTAATACTGGATTTATACAAGCAACGGGCGCGTTTTTAAGAGGTGGTATTAATGATAATGAGGCTGGTGTTGGCCGTACTAATCAAATGCCAATGCACAACCATGAATCAATGGCCATACCTACAGCTACATTAAGCGCGAGCGGTGCTAACGATATTATGAATGATAATCCTGATTATTGGGATACAAGCATTCAAACAGCTACAGGTAGATTTACGATTACTAAGCCTAATACAACAGTTGCAGGTTACAGAATTTCAACAGGTACGGCATTAATTCCGACCTCTCTTGGCGGTAGTAGTGTATTGCCAGATAAGTATGATATTTCAAATGATAAACCAACAGAAACGTACCCTAATCATTATTCGGGAGTGTGGATAGTTAAGATTAAGTAAACATAGAGAAGAAAGCGACTCAACTAGATACTCGACATATCTAATTAAGCCGCAATTACGCAGGTGTATCTGCATAACCGCCTAGACTTTCCCCTCTTGCTCACGTGAGCGGTGAAAGAATAGCAAGCATAAATGAGGTTGTGCAATGAAGATTAGACGAAAGGATAATAAATTGCCCGACAAAGACCCGAATTTTATACAGACCGTTATAACTGTATTTCGTGAATACGGTTTTATTATGGTTATTACTTTTATACTAAGTTATTTATCAATGTCTCGTGATGGTAAAGAGCCGAAAATAATTTACAGATTACGCGACTCTATTATTGGTTCAATAATCGTTTTAATTGTTGGCATGGCTTGCAATGAGTTTGGTATTTCGCTTGGTTGGACTTATGTAATAGCTGGCTTTGTAAGCGTTTACGGTTTAGACGCTATTAAAGAGTTAGCTAAAAGATGGGCTGAAAAGAGGATAGATAATGACAAATAGTTATCAATTAACAAAAAACTTTAGTTTAAGTGAGTTAGAGGCTTCAAGTACAGCAAAAGCAAAAGGAATTGATAACAGTGTACCATTTGAATTAATGCCTAATATTCACAAATTAGCCGATGGCTTACAACTCGTTAGAGATTTATTAGGACAGCCTATGATTATTTCATCAGGTTATAGAAGTCCAGCATTAAATAAAGCTGTTGGCGGTGTTCTTAATAGCTCACATGCTAACGGTGAAGCTGTCGATTTTATCAGTCCTAAATTTGGTAATACTCAAAAGATTTGTGAAGCCATTATTAAATCAGGTATTAAGTTTGACCAGTTAATCAAAGAGCGAAATTTAAAGGGTAGCGAATGGGTACATATTGGTTTTGGTTCACAGATGCGACAAGAGGTATTAACTTATAAAGGCGGCAGATATTACAAGGGCTTAGTCTAGTATGGAAACAGTTAAAAACTACGCCCTTATTGGCCTAATTATCATGCTAGTTGTTGTTAGTGGCTTTTTGATTTATGTTGAAAATAAGCTAGAAAATACACAGATAAGCCTTGACCTTGCCAATAAAAATATAGATTCACTTAATGCAAGTATTGAGAGAACCAAGCAAGAACAAAAAACTATCAATGATATTGATAAGGAATATCAGGAGAAGTTAAAAGATGCAAAAACTGAATATGACAAGTTGCGTGATAGTGTTAATAACAACATTAAGCGCGTGTACGTCAAAGCCGATTGCCCAGCCTTGCCAACCACACCAGCCACCACCAGCGGCATTAATGCAGGAACCGCCCAACTTACAGGAGAGGCTAGACAGGATTATCTATATCTCAGATTAGAGATACAACAGACGATAGACCAAGTTAAGGGCCTACAAGATTATATTAATAACGTGTGTTTAAAGGATTAAACACAGAAACTAACTGCAAAATATTCCTAAAATTATTCTAACAATGCTATCAATTCTTGTTTACGACGCTCTAATCTTTCTAAACCGTCATTAATAGCCATATTCTTATTTGCAAATAATAATTTATATTTAAACGGTGTTATTGCTTTAAAGTCGTCTTTGCTTGGATGGGTATATTTACTTGATACTTCTTTTAGTTTAACTAATATTTCATTTTCTGTTTTACCCATTACAATAAATTCTACTAAGGGGATTTCTATTCCTATATGTGTAACAGAATACACACTATCACCAATTTGTAATTTTCTAAATTCGTCCTTTTTCATAATTGGTCAACCTTGAGCATGATTTTAATTTATAATAGCACAATATAGTTTAGGTGTATTAAATAGCAAGGGCGACAATAAGACGACATTAAAAAATAAAGTTATTTAATATCAATAGGTTAATTTAGTTAATTGGTAGTAATTATGCCTACCAAATTAAGATTTAATAAATCTCTTGAAACCCCTATAAAGTCC
>JBEBWU010000002.1:0-23939 GCA_040391985.1 Entomomonas sp.
GACCGCCCCCCTAGCTTTTTTTTTAAAGTCGCGAAATTAAAAATTCATTTGGTTTGGTTTATACCATAAAAATTTTTTACTATCTCAGTATAGTAAGGGTTACAGACAAAAGGAGCTGTTTCCATTTTTAAGAATTTAATCATTGCTATTATTCTATGACGACCATCCATTAATACAGGGGTGTTAGAGTTAAGATCTAATGTAATCTCAGGATACTCAATGTTTGAATTTGACAGTTGCTCTCTTACTCTATGCCATCTTTGGGGGCTTAGAACACAATAATCATCTCCTAATGTTTTCAGTACCGCATATAAAGGAAGTTCTATAACATCAAAGTTAGCAGCTACGGCAATTGGCGGCTTTGTAAAGTTAATATTTTTATTTGTTATTTTGAATAATTTGCAGTCTGGAATATTTGTAATACTCTTCCAATTATAAAATTTGTTGTAAGAGGGATTGCAATAATTACTAAATAGATTTGAAAAAAATTCTAGACTTTCAGGATATTGATAATCTTCATATAAATCTTTTTCTTTATGGAAAAAATTGTTTATGGGGTCATCAGGCGCAACTTTTTTTATCGTCATTATACTTTTCCTTGTTTTAGTTCATAGTGCTTTAGCTAAATATAAGCATAAGATAATTTTTTATCAAGCATGGCTGTATTTATTAATGAGTGGAAAATCTACAGTATCGGGAAGGGGTAGAAAACCTAAACCAACAGCTCTAAAGAAGTTGGCTGGAAACCCGGGGCGAAGACCATTAAATGAAAAAGAACCTAATTTTTCTGATCTAACTAATATTGATCCACCTGAATGGCTGCCTGAGTTAGCTACTGATATGTGGCAAAGAATTGTGCCTGAGCTATTGCGAGAGAAAATTATAAAGCAGACTGATTTACATCTAGTCGAAAGTTTTTGTACATCTTATGCGATTTGGCGTATGGCTTTGGTAGAAGTAAATAGCTTTAAAATTATTATGCAAAATGCCTCAGGTGGTCCTACTAAAAATCCAGCTTTAACAGCATTAAATGAAGCAAATAACCAGATGATGAAAACAGGCGCTGCATTAGGATTAAGTCCAGCAGATAGAGTAAGGCTGATGGGTGATAAAGACCCTGATGATGATAATCCTTTTAATGAGTTTTTCTAATGAGTAACGGATGGTTATTAATCCTAATGTTAGGGCTGGTATTAAGTGGGCGAAAGATGTACTTAGCGGAAAGATACCAGCCTGTCGCTATGTTAAGTTAGCTTGTCAGCGACATTTTGACGATTTAGAAAAAGCTAAAAGTAAAGATTATCCTTTTAAGTTTGATCCAGCGAAAGCAGAAAATAAACTAAAGTTTCAGCAGTTACTACCTCACACTAAAGGGAAGTGGGCAAGTAAAGGAGAAAAATTAAGCTACCAGTCATGGCAGAAGTTCGGGCTAGCCATGATCTTTGGCTGGGTAGAAAAGAAAACTAACTTTAGGAGATTTAGAGAAGCCTACGAGGAAGTACCTCGTAAAAATGGTAAGTCTGCCAAAGCTGCTGCAGTCGGCATTAATATGTTTTGTGCTGATGGTGAGTTTGGTGCAGAAGTATACTCAGGGGCTACCAGCGAAAAGCAAGCATGGGAAGTATTTAGACCAGCTAAGCTGATGGTGCAGAGAACACCTAAGCTCAAGAAAAAGGCAAAGATCGAAGTCAATGCCTCTAATATGAATCGCCCTACTGATGGTAGTAGGTTTGAGCCATTAATAGGAAAACCAGGGGATGGTTCTTCCCCTAGCTGCGCTATTGTCGATGAATACCATGAGCATGATACCTCAGAGTTGTACGACACAATGGACACGGGTATGGGGTCGAGAGATCAACCTCTTATCTATACCATCACTACAGCTGGCGATAATTTAGATGGCCCATGTTATGACATGCGTGATCGTGTCATAGAAATGCTAGAAGGCATTAGTGAAGATGATCGCCTGTTTGGTTGGATATTCACAATTGATAAGGATGATGATTGGAAAGACCCCAAGGTATTAGCGAAAGCTAATCCAAATCTAGGCGTATCTATTGACTATGAATACTTAGTCAATCAGCAGAAAAAAGCGATTAATCGTGTTCGTTTTCAAAATAGGTTTAAGACCAAGCACCTTAATATTTGGGTGCAAGCAATGGGTGCTTATTTCAATCTTGAGGATTGGAATAATTGTTATGACCCTAATCTTAAGCTAGATGACTTCTATGCTCATGAATGTCTACTTAATCTAGACCTTGCTAGCAAAATAGATATTGCAGCCAATATCAAATTATTTTGGAAGCTCATTGATAACAAAATTCATTATTACTGTATTGACCCTGTTTTCTATCTACCTAAAGAAACCATAGAGTCAATAGATGATAAAGCAGCTGCTGAGAAATATCAGAAGTGGCTTAACCAAGGTTATCTAACTGAGCATGATGGCGCAGAAATAGACTT
Source organism: Entomomonas sp. (assembly GCA_040391985.1). Classification (GTDB taxonomy): domain Bacteria; phylum Pseudomonadota; class Gammaproteobacteria; order Pseudomonadales; family Pseudomonadaceae; genus Entomomonas. Next base: position 2,464 of record JBEBWU010000002.1, read on the forward strand.
TGATTTAATCAAAGATGATGTGCTGGATGATAAAGATAAATTCGCTATTAGTGAAATACCTCACGATGAATGGGGTGCGTTTCAAATAGCTGGCGCTTTGGCAAAAGAAGGTCTTACTGTTGTAAAAATGCCAAAGAATGTTAAGACATTCTCGCCAGCTATGAAAGAGCTTGAAGCTGCTATAAAAAGTGGACGGTTTCATCATGACGGTAATCCTATCTTAAAGTGGATGATTGGTAACGTAGTCGCCAAGCCAGATAAGAATGACAACGTATTTCCTAATAAACAAAAGGCTTCTAAGAAAATTGACGGGGCTGTGGCCCTATTAATGGGTATTAACAGAGTATTAATGTTGACCTCAACTATTCGAGACAAAACTGTTTCTGAACATATTGAAGAACACGGTATCAGGACACTTTAATGGGTTTATTTAAATCAATAAAAAGTCTGTTTACAAAATCAAATCCCACCATCATAGACACGCCTGAAAAGCTGGCGCAAGTTTTAGGTGTAGGTTATGAAACGGTAACAGGTCAACAGGTAACTACTACTAGAGCTATGCAGCTAACAACAGTATTTAGTTGTGTGCGTGTATTATCTGAATCTATAGGTATGTTGCCCTGTAAGCTCTATAAGATTGATGGTCGTAATAAGACCCTTGCTACAGAGCATAGGTTATATGATCTATTGTATATAGCACCTAATGATTATATGACTGCTCAAGAACATTGGGAGTTACTAATTAGTTGTCTATGTTTGAGGGGTAATTACTACGCTTATAAAGTAATGGCATTGGGCGAAGTGGTAGAGTTATTACCTTTAAATCCAGATATAGTAACTGCAAAACTTAATGATGACTGGACAGTTAGCTATGATGTTTCTTTTAAGTCAGGGTTACAAACCTTAACTCAAGATGAGATATGGCATGTTAGGTTATTTACTTTAGATGGTCTACATGGTTTAAATCCTATTGCTTATGCTAGACAAGCTATAGCATTAGGTTTGTCTACTGAGGAACATGGTAGCCGATTATTTACTAATGGTGCTGTAACTAGCGGTGTATTAAGAACCGATCAAGAATTAACTGATGGTGCATTCAAAAAACTAAAAGATCAATTTAATAATGAATACACAGGTATGGGTAATTCTTACAAGCCAATGATTTTAGAGATGGGCTTGGACTGGAAACCTATTAGCTTAAATGCTGAGGACTCACAATTCTTAGAGACTAGGAAATATCAAGAAAATCAAATCTGCGGTATTTTCAGAGTACCACCTCATCTAGTCGCCAATATGGACAAGATGACCCTTAATAATATGGAACAAATGGGGATGAGTTTTATTAACTATTCGCTTGTTCCATATATGACACGTATTGAGTCGAGAGCGAGAGTCGGCTTATTACGACCAGAAGATAGAAAAACTTATTACGCTAAATTCAATGCTGGTGCCTTGGTACGTGGGGATATTAAAACCCGTTATGAGTCCTATACCAAAGGTATTCAATGGCGCATCTTATGTCCTAACGAATGTCGAGAAATGGAAGATTTAAACCCTGTAGAAGGTGGTGATGAATTTATGATGCCTCTTAATATGACTACTAATAATCCTGAAAAATCTGAGGATGAGCAAAATGCCAATACAAACTAAACAACGTCTTGATATACCTTTTCAAGTGAAATCAGTCAATGATGCTGGCGAGTTTGAGGGTTATGGTTCTGTCTTTGGCGTAAAAGATTCTTATTCTGATATTGTCGTAAAAGGAGCTTTTAAAAAGTCATTAGATAAATGGAACGAAAAGGGACGTTTACCTTCATTACTTTGGCAGCATAAGATGGATGAGCCAATAGGTATATACACTTATATGGCAGAGGATGATGTAGGGCTTGCGGTAAAAGGGAAGTTGCTGATAGAGGATGATCCATTGGCTAGGCGTGCTCATGCTCACATGAAAGCTGGTAGTCTTACAGGATTATCTATTGGTTATATTTTAGATGATTGGGAGTATGACCGAGAAAAAGAAGTTTTCTTACTTAAAGAAATTGATTTATGGGAAGTATCTACAGTAACTTTCCCATCTAATGATGAAGCCAGAATATCAGAAGTTAAATCATTGCTTGAACGTGGCGAAACACCACCGCCAAGTAAAGTAGAACGTGCCCTGCGAGATGTTGGGTTTTCACGTTCGCAAGCCAAAGCCTTTATGGCAAATGGCTATGGCGCTATCTCACAGCGTGATGCTAGTAGTGATAGAGCCTTGCAATCGTTGAAAAATCTTACAGAAAAAATCGGAGGGCTTACAAATGGCCGTTGAACCAAAAGATATTGAAGAAGTTGCTGAAGCACTTGGTAAAGAGTTTGAGCAATTCAAAAAAACCAATGATAAGCGTTTAGAAGCTATTGAGGCTGAAAAAACATCTTGGTTAGCTAAAACTGAAAAACTAGATGAGAGTATTGCTTTCATTGAAAAACTTAAAAAAGAGCTTGAGGAGGAAATTAAAAAATCCAAGCGTCCTGATGCGCAGAAGTCAAATGAAGTAAGCGAACATAAAAAAGCTTTCTTTCAATTTATTCGTAAAGGCATTGATACAGGACTTGGTGATTTACAGGCTAAGGCTTTACAAACAACTACTGATGCTGATGGCGGATTTGCTGTTCCTGAAGAATTAGATAGAAACATTATCCAGTTACTTCGTGATGAGTCACCAATGCGCCAAGTGTGTAGTCAAATTACTGTAGGTACACCTGAATATAGAAAGTTGGTTAATTTGGGTGGTGCTGGCAGTGGTTGGGTTGGTGAAACCGATAAACGACCAGAAACTGGTACTCCAAAATTAGCACAGCTTTTGGCTTCTATGGGTGAAATCTACGCTAATCCACAGGCTACACAAACCAGCTTAGATGATATTTTCTTTGATGCTGAGGCATGGATTACTGGTGAAGTGGCAGAAGAATTTGCTGAGAAAGAGGGTAATGCTTTCTTATTAGGTGATGGTGATAAAAAGCCAAAAGGATTAATGGCAGCTCCTTTATCTATTGCTCCTGATAAGACTCGTCCTTTTGGTACATTGCAACAAATTTATACTGGTACAGCTGGTGCTTTTAATGGTGATAACTTAATTGATCTTATTTATGCTGCAAGACCTAAATATCGTGCAAATAGTAACTTTATGATGCAGACGTTAGCAATTTCTTATGCTCGTAAGTTAAAGGATTCACAAGGTAATTACTTATGGCAACCAGGGCTGCAATTAGGTCAACCATCTACATTAATAGGTTATGGTATTACTGAAAATGAAGATATGCCAGATGTTGCAGCAAACTCTAACGCTATTTTATTTGGTGATTTTAAGCGTGCATATTTAATTGTTGATCGTATTGGTACACGTATCTTACGTGATCCTTATACCAATAAGCCGTTTGTCGGTTTCTATACGACTAAGCGTGTTGGTGGTATGACTGTCGATACTAATGCAGTTAAGGTATTAACTTTGGCTGCTGCTGGCGGTTAATAGTAATTTAATTTATTAAAGGGCTTCTAGTAAGCCCTTTTTTTATTGGAGGAAATATGCCAATTATTAAGGTAACTAAAGAATTTAAATACTCGGAAGATGGGCTTCACGTAGAACTTATTATAGTTGGTGAGCATGATGTATCAGATAAATGTGCTGATATTGCAGTTAATCAGCTAGAAGTAGCTGAATATGCTGAGGGTGAACCGCCTAAAGAAAAAGTGGTTAAAAAAAATCCTACCGCTAAAAAATAATGGTAATTTAAATGGTTGATAATGTTTTATCTTTAGATGAAATAAAAAAGCATTGCAGAATTGATGCTGATTTTATCAATGAAGATAGTCTATTAGAGCTTTATAGAGATGCTGCTGTTAAAGAGTTTGAATTAAAGACTAATAGACTATTATATAGTGAGTCTAGTATTCCTGATCCATTGCCAGAAAAAGCGTTATTATTAAATAAGCATATTAAATCTGCCCTGTTATTATTAATTGCATATTGGTATGAAAATAGAGAAACAGCATTACCTTACGCACAAAATAGCTCACCCAAAGAACTTCCTTTAGCTTTTAGCTATATGGCTATGCACTATCGTTGGTGGAATATATGAAAAGACCAACAATAGGCGAATTAGACAAATTCGTAACTGTACGTAAAAGACAAGATTTTGCAACAGATGACAATCAAACAGAGCCAACTTTTTTAGTAAAAAAAAATAGATGGGCCAATATCGAGCCAGTAGGTGGCTCTACTTATCTTCTATCTAAACAAACTGATAATACTATTACTCATAGAATCAAATTGCGTTATATGCCTGAAATAGATGGCGACTATGAAGTAGTTTATAAAAATATTGTTTATAGAGTTGTACGACAAATGGATTTGCAAGGTCAAAGCCTTTTTACAGTGGTTGAAGCAACAGAGCTAAATCAAGTTGAGATTTATCCATGAGTACCAAAGGAGCTGTCTATCTACATATTGATAGGTTTGATATGTATGGTAAATTGGATTTTGATAAAAAACAAATACGTGCAGCCATGCGTATGTCAGGCAAAGAAGTGCAGGGCGTAGCTAAAAGATTAGTTAGTCAAAAAAGAACCTCAAAAAGAGATCAATATCCTGGCAAAAGAACAGGTACATTACAACGTTCTATTAAATACAAAGTAAGTAGCTCAGGCTTTATGACAGTTATAAAACCTTACAAAACTGCACAGATGAAAGACTTTTATCCAGCCTATCTACATTATGGTGTAAGGCGTGGCGCAAAACGTACTAAAAGCCATAAGGCTGGTGCAAGTGGTGGTAGTGGTTGGCGCATTGCGCCACGTAAAAACTATATGCAAGACGCGCTCTATCAAAAGCAGGGTAGAGTAAAAGCAATTATTACTCGTTATTTTCAGAAAGCCATTAAATAATTTAATCACAGGTTGCAAATGCTTATATCTCCTATTATTAGCCAGATAAAAAAATACTGTGCTAGTTTTGATAATCGTGTGGCTGGCGGTATTGATTGGGATGCTATTAAGAATAGTGCTAAGTTGCCATTACCATCTGCCTATGTAGTTATGGGTGAAGATGATGCAGAGCAAAGTGATAGCAATGTTGTTTTACAAAATTTAACAGATTATTTCGATGTCGTAGTAGTTATAAGAAATACAGATGAAAGAGGGCAAGCTGCTGTTGATGCTGTACATAATTTAAGAAAGGAACTCTTTAGAGCATTAATTGGCTTTATGCCAGATATAGATTATGAGCCAATAGAATATGAGGGTGGTGGATTAGCTGATATAGATAGAGCTATTACTATTTACTCATTTCGTTTTTATTCTAAAACGGGCATTGGTCGCACTCTCGATAGCGATCCACCTGAAACATGGCAAGAAGTTGAAAAAGATGGACTTCCAGAGTTTGAACATGCTCATATTGATATTGATGTAATTGATCCTATTGCAGACCCTAATCTTAAAAAGCCAGGGCCAGATGGTCGTATAGAGTTTCAAATTGATATTAAACCAAACAAAGGTGATAAACCATGATTAAAGTATTTTTAAAACCTGTAGCAGGTCGCTTAGTACCACACCCTGAGCGATCTGGTTATCTATCTGAACAGGGGGAGGAAGTCGTAATCAATTCTTACTGGCAACGTCGTATTAATGATGGCGATGTCGTTAAGGGTAAGCAAGCTGTTAAAGCAACTGAAACAAAAGGGGGTAAATAATGCCAGTCTCTTTTAATACTATTTCTAATGATATTAAGGTACCACTGTTTTATGCTGAAATGGATAATAGCATGGCGAATACTGCTACTGAGTCAATGCGACGTTTACTCATTGGACAAGTAAATGATAATAGCACTGCGTCAGAAATTAATAAGCTAACTTTAGTTAATAATGAAAGTTTAGCCAAAAATATTGGTGGTACAGGTTCACAATTTGCAATGATGTACTCTCAATGGATTAAGTGTGATCCAATGGGTGAAATTTGGGCACTCCCTTTACAAAATACAACGGGTGCAGCAGCAGCTGGTTCTATTAAGTTTGGTGGTAGCGCTGCTCAGGCTGGATTAATTAATCTTTATGTAGCTGGTACCAGAACTAGAATTAATGTAATAGTAGGCGATACTGGTCAAACTATAGCTAGTAACGTAGTGGCTGCGGTTTTGGCTAATGTTGATTTGCCTGTTACTGCTACTGCTAGTGAAGATACAGTTACTTTTAATTGTAAATGGACTGGCGAAAGTGGTAACGATATTAGCTTGGTCTTAAATCAGTTAGGTAGAAACTCAGGTGAAACCTTGCCAGATGGTGTTACAGCTGAAATTACAGCAATGGCTGGCGGTACTGGTACACCTGATTTAACAGAAGCCTTTGCTAATTTAGGTGATGAAGCTTTTGAATTTATCTGTTTTCCTTTTACTGATACCTCCTCATTAGATGCCTTTAAGGAATTAATGAATGATGGCTCAGGGCGTTGGTCGTATATGCAGCAGTTATATGGGCATGGCTACTCTGCCAAGCGTGGTTCCATTGGTGAATTAGTTGCATTAGGTAATAGTCGTAATGACCAGCACATGACTATTGTAGGTTTTGAAAAAAATACACCACAACCATTTTGGGTAATTGCAGCTGCTTTTACAGCAAGGACAGCAATATTTCTTAGTAATGATCCTGCGCGTCCAACACAAACAGGTGAGTTAACGGGCATACAGCCAGCCCCGGCTTCTAATCGCTTTTTAATGAAAGAGCGCCAGTCACTTTTAAGCAATGGTATTGCTACCATTAATTATAATGGCGGTTCACAACGTATTGAGCGTGGTGTTACTACTTATCAGAAAAATGCTTATGGTCAAGCAGATAACAGTTATCTTGATTGTGAAACACTGCATACCAGTAGCTATATTATTAGTTTCTTGAGAACACGCATTACAAGCAAATATGGCAGACATAAGTTAGCAGATGATGGTACTCGTTTTGGGGCAGGGCAAGCAATTGTAACACCCTCAGTTATTCGTGCTGAATTAATAGCAGCTTATGAAGAATTGGAATACATGGGTATTGTAGAAAATGCTGAACTGTTTGCTCAGTACCTTATTGTTGAGCGTGATGTGAATGATCCTAACCGTATCAATGTATTATTTGCGCCTGATTATATTAATCAGTTGAGAGTATTTGCAGTTTTAAATCAATTCCGTTTGCAGTATCAGCAAACAGCAACTATTCAGTAGGAGTAAGCAATGGGAAAAGTAATTGGTGGAGATGTCTGCAACATTAAAGCAGACGGTATCAATGTGACTGCCAAAGGTGATATTACTACTGGTGGTGCATGGCCTAATAGAACAACTGTGACAGCTGGTTATTATTTAGAAAATGAGGCTTTTCCTTATATAGCAGCGACCTTAATTAACTCGCCTGATACCTCTATTGAAAGTTTAACAAGGGCTACAAATGCAACTGTTACTGTAGAGTTAAAAAGCGGTAAGGTACGTATTCTGCGCAATGCTTATATTGTGGGTGATATAGAGGAAAACCATGCAGAAGGTACTGTCTCAATTCGTTGGGAAGGTCAAAAAGGGGGGCGTTGGGATTAGCATGAAAGTATTGTTAACTAAGCCTATTATGGCGCATGATGAAGAAGTTATTGAATTAGAGCTAAAAGAGCCTAGCACTAAATTAACTCGTCGACTTGGTTTACCATACCGATTAGACGAGCGTGGTATACCATATCCAGTTGCTGATGTGGCTGCCAATTTTATTGTTAGATTGGCTGGTATCCCTTCTAGTTCAGTAGATGAGTTATCGCCTGTTGACTTTAATAACCTAGCATTAATTATTATTAGTTTTTTTCTCTCCTCAGCGGAAGCAGTGGAAGCGGAAGCGGAGAAAATGAAGCAGAAGGCAATTCAGGAAAAATCATAACCTCTACAGATGATATTGATGAGCTAGTTTTTAGCCTGGCATATTTCTGGAAAATCAATCCTCTTAAGTTAGAAAAACGTCCATTTTCTGATATTGGGCGACTCTCATATCAAGCTTCCTTAATTAATAAATCATTGGTACCTGATAATGGCTGAATTTCAATTGAAAGCTCTCATTACTGGGGTGGATAAACTATCGCCCCAGTTAGAGGGAATCCGTAAAAAAATAGCTGGCTTTAGAAAAGGTATTGATAAAACTGGTTTTGGAAAGCTTGGCTTTTCAGATTTAATTACTGGCGGTGCTTTCGCTGCACCTTTTGTAGCTGGTACTAAGGCAGCCATTGATTTTGAAAGCCAGATGGCAGATGTACGCAAGGTTGTAGACTTTGATACGCCTGAGCAGTTTAAAAAAATGGGTGATGACATTCTTGATATGTCGAAACGTTTACCAATGGCAGCTGAGGGTATTGCCCAAATTGTAGCAGCAGCTGGTCAGTCAGGTATTGCTAAAAACGAATTAGCTCAGTTTGCCGAAGATGCTACAAAGATGGGTATTGCTTTCGACATTACAGCAGATCAATCTGGCGATATGATGGCAAAATGGCGTACTGCATTTAAAATGACACAAAAAGAAGTGGTTGATTTGGCGGATAAAATTAACTTCTTAGGAAATACGGGGGCAGCTAAAGCTAATCAAATATCAGAAGTGGTTACTCGTATTGGGCCATTAGGTGAGGTAGCTGGTGTTTCTAGCGCACAAATAGCAGCATTGGGCGCAACTATTGTAGGTACTGGTACAGATACAGCTGTCGCGTCAACTGGCTTAAAAAACTTTATGCTAACCCTTACAGCTGGCGCGTCTGCAACAAAGAAACAGCAGCTTGCTTTAAAAGCTCTACGACTTGATAGTCGTAAGGTTGCAGAGGGAATGCAAAAAGACTCAGAGGCAACAATAAAAGATGTGCTTAATCGAATTAGTCAAGTAGACGAAACTAAGCGAGCAGCACTATTAACTCAATTGTTTGGTAGAGAGTCAGTAGGTGCTATTGCACCATTAGTCAACAGTCTTGATTTGCTTAGAAAGAATCTAAAGCGAGTAGGTGATGAGACACAATATACTGGCTCTATGCAAAAGGAATATGAAGCTAGGGCAAAAACAACAGCTAATAATATTCAATTATTAAAAAACCAAGTAAAAGCAGCTGCTATTAGTTTAGGAAGTATCTTTTTACCAGCAGTGAATGACACCATTGCAGTAATGTCACCTTTTATGGGATTTATCGCTGATTTAATTAGAGACAATCCTGAATTAGTAAAAACAATTGCTATTGTTGGTGCTTCTTTTGTAGGTATGAAACTGGCTGTTTATGGTGTAACTAAAGCATTCGCCATATTAAATACTGTAATGGGTATGTCGCCAGTTGGTTTAATGCTTAGAGGGATTGCATTAGCAGCTGGGTTAATTATTGCTAATTGGGATACAGTAGGGCCATTCTTTAAAGATATAGCTGGTAGTCTTGGTAGCTCTATTGGTTCTATGCTTAATATGATAAGGGAACTGTTTGGCCTATCTCCTGTTGATTGGGAGTCAACGTGGAAAAATATGGGTTTAGTTATTGATGATTTAAGAAGTAAAACAACTAAACTTATTGAGGAATTTGTAAAGTTAAGAGAAAGCTGGATAGCCATTAAGCCAGCAGGCTTTGAAGATTTAGGTAAGAGTGCTACAGCAGCTACCCCTGATAAATGGGGTGGCACTATGGGTAGACCACAGATACAACCACCTACCATTAGTCAGTCTTCTACTATTGTTAATCCCCAAGCCAATAAGATTAATGGAGAAATCAATATTAATCTTAATAATGCCCCTGCTGGTACAACTGTCGAACAAGTAAAATCTAATCAGCCAATGAAAGTAAATACTAAGCAGAAAGTGGGCGAGCGTAATATGGGGGTTAATTAGTTATGAGCTATAAAAAAAACAGAAGGGATGAGGCCAGCTTTCGTGGAGTATCTTTTTATATTGATAGCTCTAATATAAAAACTGGCCGACGCTACCAAAACCATGAATATCTACAACGAGATAAAAACTATCCTGAAGACTTAGGATTAGCAACTAGATTAAAAAATCTTAATGTGTTTGTTGTCGGTGATGATTACGATAAGAAGCGAGATAGATTATTAGAAGCTTTAGAGCAAGGTGATTATGGACAATTAGTCCATCCTTGGATGGGTACATTTGATGTTACTGTCGGTGAGGCAGAAGTAATAGAGAACAGAGCAGAAGCAGGGATTGCAAGATTTTCAATTACTTTTATCCCCTACTTTCCACAATCATTTCCTACCGCCTCTATTAATACTGGGCAGATATTATCTTTAGCTAGAAGTTTATTAGCCGGTACTGTATTAGAGTCCTTTGTTGATGTAATCAGCAATATTAGTACAGGCTTAGTTAATGTTAGAGCTATGATACAAGGAGTTAATTCTGCTTTTGATATTGTTCAATCAATAATGAGTGATGCTGTAGAAACTATAGGAAGTGTCGCTGATTTTGTAGATGAAATATTAAATATGCCTGAGAAGTTTGCTAGTACAGTTGAGGCATATCTCGCACAAACAGAGAACATATTAGATCGTTTTAGCAGTAATGGTTCCAGTTATAGTAATAGCTTGGGTGCTATTGGTGGGTATATTACTCAAACTACCCAACTCTATGACAAATCAGTATTAGCTGGCAGTGAAACCGAAGTCGCTACCAATGCTATTAATCAGCTAGTAGAACAACTATTGATTATTAATATTGGTGATGAGGTTGCAGCTATGCCAGTAGCGCCAGCCACACCAGATTTTAATAGTAGTCCTGATGTAGATCAGCAAACCATTAATCCTGTAGAACGTCCTGATGTTCCTGTTGCTGATGATGTAATAGCTATCCGCAATCAAATACTAGATGTAATTTGGTCGGCCTCTAATAGGGTAACAGCTGAACAGTATCAAGTATTAAATAACTACCGTCAAAAAATAACAGAACATTTAAATGCAGTAGCTGAGAGTGGGGTAAGACTTGAAACTATTAAACCAATGACTACTACATCATCACTTGTATTGGCTTATAGACGTTTTGGTGATGCAACAAGACATAAGGAAATAGAACAGCGCAATCGAATTAAACACCGTAGTTTTATCTATCCACAAGCCTTACAAGTGGCGAGGGTAACTAATGGCAACAGATAATACAAATACTGTTAATTTAACTATTAATGGTATTAATTGGGGTGGTTGGAAATCTGTTTCTATTAGTGCAGGACTTGAACGATTAGCGCGTGATTTTACATTAGCTATTACTTGGAAATGGCCCGGTGCTACTATTCAAAGACCACCAGAAGCAGGGCAAAAATGCCAAGTGTGGATAGGCAATGATCTAGTGCTTACAGGGTATATTTATGCAACACCTATTCAATATGATGGTAATAGTATTACGCTGGCAGTAAGTGGTCGTAGTTTAACTTCTGATCTGGTGGATTGCTCAGCTATTACAGAGGGTGATAAAAAAGGCCAGTGGCGACAACAGGAATTAACACAGATAGTCACTGATTTATGTAAGCCATATAATATTACTGTTATTGATCAAACTAAACTTGAAGAACAAAAAAAACAGGCTATTCAAGCAGCACAGATAGCAGCAGGGGTGGCAACTCCACAGCAGTCTCAAAAGAAAAAAGATACTTTAGCAGATCATACAATAGAGCCAGGGGAATCTGTATTTGATTCTATTAATCGTTTATTAAATATCTATCGTGATTTTGCTACTGATGATGGTTATGGTCGCTTAGTTATTGCCAAGGTAGCTAGTGCTGGGTATGCCTCTAACGAGCTGGTATTGGGTGAAAATATTTTAAATGGAAGCTCAGAACTAGATTTTAGTAATACTTATTCAGAGTATAGGGTATTAGCTCAAAGTAGCCAAAACAGCAAAGTCAAAGGAGAAACAAACGATCCACGCGCACCACGTAAGCGAGTATTAATTATTCAGCAAAATGGTCAAGTAACCAACGAAAAAGCAGAAGAAAGGGCAAACTGGGAAGCAAGTCATCGCATGGGTAAAGCATTAGAGGCTAATTATACAATTAATGGCTGGCGCCAAAGTACAGGCCAGTTGTGGATACCTAATACTATTGTAAGGGTAAGAGATAAGTTAATTGGTTTTGATAGAGATATGTTGATTATGGAGGTGAATTATACCTTAGATGATAGAGGTATGCTTACTCATCTTCGTGTAGCACCTCCTGAGGCTGCACTTCCTAAACCAGAGAAACCAAAAAAACGAGTTAAGGTAAAAGGTGTAGATGGTTTTGATTATCTGATACCGCCTGATTATGTTCCACCTAAGGAGTGATAATGTCGTTATTAACTAAATTTTTAGGCTTTTGTAAAGCTGTGCTAACTGATAGTAGTACGCCAATGCAAACGCTACAAGTAGAAGTGACGGACGGTGAGGTTAAAGATGGCGTAGAGCATTATGAGCCATTTGGTTTTACTTCTAATCCTCCTGAGGGCAGTGATGGATTAATCGCCTTTATAGGTGGTGATCGTAGTAATGCAGTTGTTATTTGTATGGCTGGTAGAGGTAACAGGATTACTGGATTAGCAGCTGGTGATGTAGCAATCTATAACCAAGGTGGTGCTGTTATTAAATTAGTGGGTGGCGGTATTGAGATCACGGGTAATGTTACGGTCAATGGTGATGTTATAGCCAATGGTGTGAGTCTAACAAAACATACTCATGGTGGTGTAGCAGCTGGTGCTGCAAATACAGGTGAGCCTAATCCATGATTGCTTTAACTGAAACAGATCAACTTACTGTTATGAACAGGCTAGTTGAAATTAGCCTATTAACTTGGCGACGTGCTGAAAATGATGATCCTATAGATGACGATGAGCGTTATGGTTGGTGGGGTGACTCATATCCTGCTGTAACTAATAATAAAATAGGTTCTCGGTTATGGTTATTAAAGCGTAGAAAATTAGATCAAGATACTATCTTGGATGCAAGGCATTATATTGATGAAGCCTTGCAATGGTTGATAGATGATCTATTAATTACCAGCTTTGATGTTGCATTAACAAGAATAGGTTTGGATCAATTAAAAGCTACCATTACTTGCTATTTACCTAATAGTAATCCTATTACTTATATTATTAATGATATATGGGGAATAACACAAAATGCCCTTTAATGTTCCAACACTTGCAGAAGTAATCCAACGGGTTAGTAATGATCTAGCATCTAATAAAGTACGACAAAGTGATGCACAAGTATTATCGAGAGTACATGCTGGTACCACGTATGGTTTGTATGGTTATCAATCTTGGATTGCAAAGCAATCACTACCAGATACAGCTGATGAGGATATGCTCGAGCGACAAGCTGTTTTGAGATTAAGCGTAGGTAGAAAGCCAGCAATAGCTAGTACAGGTTATGCTAGTTTTACAGGCAATGTATCAGCAATAGTAGGTGCTGATACTGTGTTGCAAACTGTAGATGGTCGTCAATATATTACTACTGAATCTGCAGCAGTAGGAAGTGATGGCAAAGGTACTATAGCTATTAAAGCAATAGTATCAGGTGCAAGCAGTAATTTAGATGCAGATACCACACTGAATTTAGTATCTCCTGTGTTTGGTGTAAATAGCACTTTTACAGTAACAGAAAATGGATTAATAGGCGGTTTAGATCAAGAAAGTATAGAGTCTCTAAGGGCTAGAGTTATTCGATCCTATCGCATTATTCCCCATGGTGGTGCTAAAAGTGATTATGAAACGTGGGCAATGGAAACGCCAAACGTTCATGTTACAAGGGCGTGGTGTGTACCTTTATGGTTGGGATTAGGTACAGTTGCAGTATTTTTCTTGATAGATGGTAGAGATGACCCCATACCTACAGAGGAAGAAATTGCAAAAGTATATGCTTATATTGAGTCAGTACGTCCTGTAACTTCCGATTTTTATGTATTGGCACCAACAGTTAAACCTATTACTTATAAATTATGGGTTGATCCTGATACCCCAGCTGTTAGAGACTCAGTTGAGCGTAACTTAAAAGATTTACATTATCGTGAGGCTGAGCTGGGAAGCACATTATTACTAACTCATATTTCAGAAGCTATTAGTATTTCAAAGGGTGAGAACGACCATCAAATAGATGATCCTATAAGCAATGTAACCTGTGAGAAAAATGAGATATTGATTTTTGGGGGTGTTGAATGGCAATCCCATTAAGAGAAGCTAAAGACTATGCAGAGCAAATTAGGCAATTATTACCACATGGACCAGCGTGGGATAAAGAGAATGTTCCAGATTTAGATAATATTATAAAAGCGTTAGCTGAGGAATTTGCCAGAATTGACCAACGATCACGTGATCTCTATAACGAAATGGATCCAGCGACAGTATTTGAATTAGTACCTGATTGGGAAAGAGTAATGAATTTACCTGATCCTTGTCTTGGTAATTCGCCAATATTTGAAGACCGACGTTTGTCGGTTTTTTTACGCATGATCGCAGTAGGCGGACAAAGTCCAGCTTACTTTTTAAACCTTGCAAAGCAACAAGGCTATCCCAATGCAACCATTACCGAATTTCGTGCGCCTCGCTTTAGAAATGCAAGATTTGGTAAAGCTCATTTTGGTACATGGGCTGCTCAGTTTATGTGGGTATTGCATACGGGAGAAAAGCGTAGAACAAAGCGACGCTTTGGTGCAGCAGTATTTGGTAATAGGTTTGGCGAGTCTCCAGGCTCGGCTCTTGAATGTGTAATTAAACGGTATGCACCAGCGCATACCTTAGTAACTTTTGATTATGGGGATTGATGTATGGACTTTCCAAAAAGTGTAGAGGGTGTTGGATTAGTAGGTGGACGGTTTATTGATGAAAATCCAGTCTCAGGACAACAAGGTAGTCTGATTGTAGCTAAATGGGCTAATCAGATCATGGATGAATTATTTAATATAATGTCAGAAGCAAAAAAGGTTGCTACAAATCCTACTGACTTTGATCCGTCAGAAGAAAAAAGTAATCAAATTGTAGAGGCTATTAAGGTACTTATTACGGATTCAATTCCTGATAGCCTTTCAGACTGGAAAGATATTGAAAACAAACCTACAGCTATTACAGCTTTAACTAATATTGTTACAGTTAATACAACTACTACACTAACGAATGCTCAGCTAGGAATGATATTTATTGATGCTAGTGCTAGTGATGTAGCATTAACCTTACCTCAGGCTAATAATACTAATATAGCAACTAAAGTCACTTTGTTTAGATTGGACAATAGTACAAATAAAGTCACGATTAAATCTGCAACTGGGGAGACTATCTATTTTAATACTAAATGGAATGCTAATGGATATGGTTTCTTTTACCTAATGGGTGCTGGTGACTATTGGCAGATTACCTCTAATGGTAATAAAGGTTGGTTTAAGTTTGATTGTTGTGATAGCACTTCGATAGGTTCGTTATTGTTTAATGGCTCAATAAATATTCCTGCAGGCGGTTGGATTCTAGGAAGTGGAACTCTTTTAAGTCGCTCTGAATATCCTTGGTTATGGGATTATGCTCAACAATCAGGAATGTTTGTTGATGATAGTAGTCGAACAGGTTTTGAAGGATGTTGGACTAATGGTGATGGCATATCAACGTTTAGAACACCTGATATTAGGTCTGATTTTTTAAGGCCATTAGATAGTGGGAGAGGTATAGATATTGATCGTTTAGCTGGTAGTTGGCAAGCTGATGAATTTAAAAGTCATACACATGATATAACACCAATGTCACCAGAAAATGCTGCTACTCAAGTAGGGATTGTAGCTTATTCTCAAAGACGACAAGTAGCACAAACAACTGAACCTACGGGTGGTGATGAAACAAGACCACGTAATACAGCTTATCCACTTTATATTAAAATTATTTAAGGTCAAATTATGCAATATATTTATGATAAAGATGGCGTTTTAATCAATACTATTTTTCCCGAAGTGCCAGGGTTTGGAATTCAGATACCCTCCAATGGGGTCGAGTTTGATCAAGAGCTACCAGAAAAAGCTGGTTATATTTGGCTTTACAAAGAGGGGAAGCCTGTACAGGTTAAAGATAATAGAGGGATTTATTACTCAAAAGAAACAGGTGATAAAGTTGAATATACAGAATATGGTGATTTACCTGATACATTAACCAAAAAGGCACCATCTAGTCAGTATGATAAATGGGATGGTAAAAAATGGGTTAAGGATGAACAAGCAGAAATTGAAGACTTAAAACAACAAGCACTTAGCCAAAAAGAAATTTTACTATTAAAGGCTTCTGAAAAAATTGCACCCTTGCAAGATTCTGTAGATATTGAAGAAGCTACTGATGATGAAATTGCCAAGTTAAAAGAATGGAAAAAATATAGAGTATTGCTCAACAGAATTGAAAGCCAGCCTAATTTCCCTAACAATGTAGACTGGCCAGTAATGCCATAAAAAATACCTCTTTCTAGAGGCAAAATCTTATTCAAAATCAAAGATGATTTTTCCTGTGCAAACCATAGCTATACCTTTTAAGTCTGTGGTGGATTTACCCTGACAGTTTTTTAATATTAAAGTAGCCTCAGGCTTTAATAACATAGCTATACCTTTAAGGTCTGTGGTAGATTTTTTGCTGGCATCAATGCTTAATCCGCCACCAGCCATAGCTATACCTTTTAAATCTGTTGTACTTTTCATATTTATATCCTTTTAATTTTTAGAGATTTGGCTTTTAATGCCAAATACTTTTTGAAGTGATGGATCACTTTCTATTGCTTTTCGTTTGCTTTCACTAATCTTAGAATAGTCTACACTGTATTTCATTTCATCAATAGCTAATGAATCTGCAAGTGATATAGAGTTACCCAGTTCTGGATCATCCTTTAATGAATATCCTTCAACATTGAAGTAGCGAGCAAGATTTACAGCTATAGAGTACTGATTGGCTGTTTCACCAACACATGATTTATAGTTCTTAGAAGATAAGTAAAGTAATGCTATTTTAGATTCTTCTATTGTTAAACCTTTACTTGTGAGAAAAGGTATACCAATTTTATTTTTTTCTCCCTCTTGAAAACACTCATAAAATTTATTTAGATAGTTTTCTTTAGCCATGTCTACATTTTGTTTTGCTATCTTCTTTAACTCAGCTTCTCTTTCAGCTTGGTTTAATAAACCATAAGCAGAGGCTTGAGTAATAAACAAGACAGATAAAGCAGAAATTAATATTGTTCTAAGCATCTTACCAATTCTCCCCAAAATACCTGTTCTTGTCCATTTGTTGATAGCTCAAGGTTTCTTGCTTCTCTAATTACCAAGGCTCTAACAACAGCATTCCAGTCACCAGCAGCTTTAGCTAAACCTTCCCAGTCAGACATGCCAACATTCAAACCAACTTGCCAAGTGGCATTCGATCTAGTAAAAATTAAATGGAAAGTTCCAGCCATTAAAAGACCTGATACAATTTTGCTATCATCTAAAATACGTTGGATATTTTTTATACCGTTTGCGCTAGTAGAGCCAAACTTTAAATTGTGTACTGGTTTACAATTGACTGTAGCCATATTTCATCCTTAAATATCTTATTTATAAGAATGAAATATTAGGCTTATTAATAATCTAACAAAAACATATAATTATCATATTAGTGATTATAAAAACTCATGATAGGGAAAAGACAAGGATAGTATTTAATTATTTATACATTATTTCACAAGTAATATTTTTCATTTTAAGAACTTTTTTGTTAATTGAATTGTAGATACATAAGTGTTATTTTATGATAAGTAAAATATGGAGAAGGCTAAATAATGTAAGTCCTTTAGGTGCTGCGCTTTCTGTTAAATTATTATGTTAAGAAGGATCGTTTGACTTGAGCAATACAGGAAATTTAAGTAGAGGATTTGTTTTTTATTGTTATGCTATAGCTTTAGGTATAGCTTATATTTTGGCTTTTTGGCGCCCTTTTGGATTCAATATATTTCCTTATTTAACTATAACAGATGTTCTCCTTGCTCCTCTGAATCGCTTAGTGATTTTATTTTTTCCATTATTTTTAATTTTAGTTTTAAATATTGAGCTAAGAAACAAAAAAAATATAAAAGTACCGTATTATAGTTTTTTATTGATATCTATGCTCTTTAATATATATGCTATTCAACAACTCCTTAAATCAATAGATTTATTTAAGGAGTATAGATTCTACTTTTTTAATGAACAAAGCATTCTATATTTATCTGGGCTTCTTATTTGTATATCCATTTTACTGACTTTTTTCTCATTTTTTGATCGTAAGAATACTTTAACCCAGATTTTTGCTATATCCTTAGCGCATATTGCATTAAGTATGTCAGCAGGTTATTCAGATGGTAAAGCCATTTTTAATGGTGCTGAAAGTGTGCATTTTCTTGAGCAAAAAGAGCTTTGTGAAAGTGGTGGCATTAGAGATTGGGTATATTTAGAAAAATTTGGGGAGAATGTGTTTTTCATGAATACCATTGAAAAAAAAATCTGTATACTTAATGATATTAAATTTAATCTGGTTTCTCGAAAGTACAAAGAAGAATTATAAAGTTTATTATCTATTCAGATTATAATAACTTAATTGTAGGTTTGTTGAGATTTTTTCGAGTAACTGTTTGGTTAGATTAAAACTTAATTGTTTTTTGCATTTCTCCAGGTAGCTCTGAGATTAATTTAACTTCTAATACTCCATGAGCTTCACTAATTTTTTTAAGTGGTATATCATTTGTGACTAATAATTTCGCATTATTACTTAAGGCGATTGCTAAAATTTGTCTATCTATTTTTACTTTTTGATAAGGTTCGCTTTCCTTGGGTAATGGGTGAAGTTTATTACCAGTTTTTCTAGCATAAGCCTCTATATCTGAGCATTCGTAGGCACTTTTTAGATCAAACGGTAAAATTTTAATAGATTTATTATTTTTAAATATCTCAAAAAATTGAGTTCTAATGTCATTATCTATAACAAGGAATTCTGCTATAACAGGAGTAGGGATACCAATGTAATACCCTTTCCGCTTTGCATCCTGAAATAAACTAATAATATTTGTATATTCTTCAGAAGATGGATTTGCTGCTATAAGCGTAGCTAAAACATTAGTATCAATTACGATCAATTGTCATTTCCTCTTATTTCAGCACATACCTTGTTAGGGTCTGTTTCCTTTTTCCAATTCGATGGCAATGCTTGAAGCTGCGCTATCCATTCTGAAACTGAAATATCTTCCATTACTTCAAAGCTACTAATAGTAAATTTATTTGGTGCAGGAAACCATTTGTGATCTTTTCCCTTTCTTAATATTCCCTGTCCTTTGCATTCAATTTCTTGACCCAAATAATATTTACTAATTTCTTTAGCAAGATTCTTATCTTTGATTGTTAAATTAACTATATTGCCTTCATTGTCTTTTAAAGCTAAAGGTATTGTTTCATCTTTGCCACCAATTTTAATAACTTGACCATAAAAGCTAGCTTCTTGAAAAACTTCAACATATTTGTTTTCAGGTTGACCATCAAATAAGTAGATAATTTTATTATCTTTTTTTAACTCTGCTTTATGACCATTGCGATTTAAGCTATCATTTAACTTATCAAGGTAATTGGATTTTTTCTCTATCTCGCCATCATATTCATCTGATTTCAATGCAAGTATAGCTGAACCTTGTTTTAGTCCATCAAAAGTAAAGGATGAGCTGTATTTTTTTCCACCTAATAATTTCACTAATGTATCAATATATTCCGCTAAAGCCAAAGCAGGAAGGTTTTCTGGGGTAAGATTAAATCCCTCATTTAAGGAGGATATTCGTAATTCATATATGCTGCTCTTCATGAATCCACCTCACGAGTGATTAAAAATTGACTATATGACATTAAAGCTATTATTTATTATCATATATTTAAAATATTTTTGCTAGAAACATAATTTTTATCAACTAAGATTAAAGTATTAGTTGACCCTATGAGGCTAATAAAAAAGAAAATGCTTTTTCAAAACATTGCTTGCAAGTATCTAGTCATCATAATCTATAACTTTATTTACTCGAGCAGCAAACTCTTTACTTTGCTGTTCAGTAATTCCTTGCTCAAGAGCATTTAAATAGTCGTTATACCATTGCATCATTATAGCTCTAGGTTTTAAATATTGAGCTTTATTGTATACATCCTCAATGCCTTTTTTAGTATGAGCAAGTTGTAACTCCGACCAATCTTTATTCCAACCATGTTCAGCAACCAGCGTTTTAAAAGTATGTCGTGATCCATGACCTGTCATTTTTCTTTTATAACCAATCAATGAGAAAGCCTTATTAATAGTTGCATCAGACATAACAGGTTGTCTTGTTGCATAGTCGCTAGGGAATAGATATTTTGAATGCCCAGTATATTCTTTCAGGCTTTCTAGCAAGGCTATAACTTGATTAGTTAATGGTATGATATGAGCTTTCTTCATCTTCATTTTGTCAGCTTCAATGGTCCAGGTCTTTTCTTCAAAATCAAATTCAGACCATTCAGCCCATCTGACCATGCCAGGGCGAGAAGCAGTATAAATAACTAACCATGCAGCAGATAGAGTAGTATGCGTGCTGTAACGTGACTCACGCAATGCTCTTAAGAAGTCTGGTAACTCATCCTCTAACAAATAAGGGAAGTTCTGAGAGGGTGGGCGCTTGATTGAGGCATCAATTAAATAGCTAGCAGGGTTAGTATCAGTAAGACCGCAAGCAACGGCATGTCTAAAAGTACGATTTAACCATGATCTAATTTTGTCCGCTGTGCTGAATGTTCCTCTATCTTGAAGCCTTTTTTGTATATCAAAACATTCTTGTACAGTCACTTTGTATATAGGCGTTTTGCCAATAAAGGGTAAAACATGGCGCTCAAAAGCATTATTCATTTCATTAAGTTGTTTTTGTGAAACCTTGTTAAGTTTCTGCTTTTGATAGAATAATTCAAAAACACCTTTTACTGTAGCATCCCGTTTCTCACCTTTCTTTTTATCTACAGGGCTGGTACCTTCTTTTTGTAGCTCTTTAATAAATGCCTGAGCCTTATCTCTAGCCATCTTTGCAGTAGTGGCAGGGTAAGTACCTAAGCCAGACCAGCGCCAGCTATTATTAGAGTCTTTATATCTTAAAATCCAGCGTTTAGAGCCATTGGGTTTTACAGCAAAGTAGATACCATCACTGCCATAATTTTCTCTGTATTCTTTTTCTTCTGGTTCTAGTGAAGCCAAAACAGTATCAGCGAGTGGTCGCCTTTTAATCTCTGATCTTTTCATAGCAATTCTTGATTGTCTTGTACATCAGTTTTAGGTTTTTAGCTAGTGTACACAATGGTGTACAAAAAAATCAATGCTACACATGTTTATAGGTGTTTAAATATGTTTAAACATTCCTGTATGTTCGTTGGTATTTAATGGTTTATGTTGAAAGGTGTTGAAACGTTCTTGAATTATTGGCGGTTA
>JBEBWU010000003.1:0-17372 GCA_040391985.1 Entomomonas sp.
TAGAACTGTTTTAGATATTCTCATTTTAAGTGAAGCATTAACACGACCATAACCATGTTTAGGATCATTTCCATTCTTATAGGGTACTAATCCAATACCTCCTCCCGCCTGACCTTTACCACTATCAAGCCGTTGAGCCATAAACCCTTGTACATCTAAACCAAAGCCTACAGTTCCCTGTGTAAATCCAGAAGAATAGTCCAACATAATGCCATGAGCCCATTCTTTAGCATAATTTTGCTTGCTACTTGGCTCATTGAGAAAATTCCTGTAGAAATAAAAATTTTTGTATAACCCTTTAAATTGAGAGTCTTCGAGGAAACCATTAGCATCTTGTTGACTTTGTACAGCTTGTGCTGGGCTTATAACTCCCATGCCCAAGACAATACCTATAGTAGCCATAGGCAATATAGCTTTTATCATTGTTTTACCTTTTTTATTTTTGTTAAATTTAATTATTTTTGAAACTTTAGCTTACACAAAAAGACTTATTAAGTATAGATCCTTTTCTATTAGATTAATCTATAAGCATAAAAAAACCCACCAAATGGTGGGTTTTTACAGATAGCTTAGTGAGCTAATGATTACATCATGCCCATGCCGCCCATTCCACCCATACCGCCCATATCAGGCATTGCAGGCGTAGATTTGTCTTCTGGCAATTCAGCTACGATAGCTTCAGTAGTGATTAATAAACCAGCAATTGAAGCTGCTGCTTGTAATGCACTACGGGTAACTTTAGCTGGATCGATGATACCAAATTCGATCATATCACCATATTCACCTGTTGCCGCATTGTAACCATAGTTACCTTTACCTTGCTTAACTTTATCTAATACTACTGATGACTCATCACCTGCGTTAGCAACGATTTGACGAAGAGGCGCTTCAGCCGCACGACGTAAAATGTTAATACCAACAGTTTGTTCTTCATTAGCACCTTTAAGATCTTTGATAGTCTCTAAAGCACGAACTAATGCAACACCACCACCAGGTACCACACCTTCTTCAACCGCTGCACGAGTAGCACTTAATGCGTCTTCAACACGTGCTTTCTTCTCTTTCATTTCAACTTCAGTCATTGCACCCACTTTAATTACAGCAACGCCACCAGCTAATTTAGCTAGACGCTCTTGTAATTTTTCGCGGTCATAATCTGAAGTAGTTTCTTCGATTTGTGCGCGAATTTGTTTAATACGTGCTTCAATATCAACTTGATTACCAGCACCATCAATAATAGTGGTGTTTTCTTTGTTAGAAACTGTACGCTTAGCAGTACCTAAGTGTTCTAAAGTAGTGCTTTCTAAGCTTAAACCTACTTCTTCACTGATTACTGTTGCACCAGTTAAGATAGCGATGTCTTGTAACATAGCTTTACGGCGATCACCAAAACCTGGAGCCTTAACAGCAACCACTTTAACGATACCGCGCATATTGTTCACAACTAAAGTTGCTAATGCTTCGCCTTCCACATCTTCAGCGATGATTAATAAAGGACGACCAGATTTAGCCACTGCTTCTAATACAGGTAATAACTCACGGATATTAGAGATTTTTTTGTCTACTAATAAAATGTAAGGGCTATCTACTTCAGCAGCCATTGTATCTGGTTTATTGATGAAGTATGGTGATAAGTAACCACGATCAAACTGCATACCTTCTACTACAGAAAGCTCATTCTCTAAACCAGAACCTTCTTCAACAGTGATCACACCTTCTTTGCCTACTTTTTCCATCGCTTCTGCAATGATATTACCGATTGAGTCATCAGAGTTAGCAGAGATAGTACCTACTTGAGCGATAGATTTAGTATCTTCACATGGTTTAGATAACTTCTTAATTTCTTCAACAATAGCAGTAGTTGCTTTATCAATACCACGTTTTAAATCCATAGGATTTAAACCAGCAGCTACTGATTTTAAACCTTCAGCAACGATCGATTGTGCTAATACAGTAGCGGTAGTAGTACCGTCACCAGCAGCATCATTAGCTTTAGACGCTACGTCTTTAACTAATTGTGCACCAATATTTTCAATTTTATCTTTTAATTCGATTTCTTTAGCAACAGTTACACCATCTTTAGTGATTAAAGGAGCACCAAAGCTACGCTCTAATACTACATTACGACCTTTAGGACCTAGTGTTGCTTTTACTGCGTCAGCTAATGTGTTAACGCCTGTAAGTAATTTTCTGCGAGCAGAATCGCCAAATTTAACTTCTTTAGCAGCCATTTATATTTTCCTCAACTCTTTATAAACCGTTCAATTATTTTTCGATAACAGCAAGAATTTCGCTCTCACCCATGATAAGTAGATCTTCACCATCAACTTTAATGGTGTTGCTACCAGAATATGGGCCAAATACAACTTTATCGCCAACTTTAACAGCAACTGCACGAACTTCACCATTATCTAAAACACGGCCTGTACCTACAGCTACCACTTCACCTTGGTTTGGTTTTTCAGCTGCTGAACCTGGTAATACGATACCACCAGCAGTCTTCGTTTCTTCTTCGCTACGGCGAATGACTACACGGTCATGCAATGGACGAAGTTTCATATCCAAAATTCTCCTGAACAAATTATTACTTAATTTAAATTAAAAATACCGTTATCAGTCATTTAACCAATAATGGCGACTTAAAAAACAAAAACTTAGTATCTGAAACTAAGTATTAAAAAACTTGCTAAGATAAATAAGGGCAAAAAAAAATAATTCAAGGGGTAACCTATTATTTTTTTATTTATCTTTCCTTTCCCACTCACCCTCGATAATATCTGGCTTGCGTTGCTGATCTTGCTCTGTTGGACCATAAGACTGTTGAGTTCGCATACTGTATTTAACTAAAACTTTTTTAGCGAGCTGTATAAATAATCCCCTTGTGGCAGGGATAACCAACAATACACCAACCACATTACCTAATAAACCAGGCAAAAACAATAATCCACCACCCAAACCTAAAAGCATACCATTCATCATTTCGCCATCTGGTGTTTCCCCTTGATTAACTTTTTGACGAATACCCATTAATGTGGCAAACCCTGCTAATCGTAAAATTAATACACCAAAAATAGTAGTGGCTAAAATAATGAATAGTGTTAAGCCAACACCTAAGAATCTACCTGCTACTACTAACAGCACTATCTCAATAATAAAATATATACCAAAGAAACGCATGCAAACCTCTACCTAGTGCTATAACCTATCCTTTTTAACCATAATCATACTATGCCATATACTCAATAACACGAATATATAAATATTTAAAATTACCTAAAAACACATTACAAAATTTTAAATTTATCTTATTAACATTATATTGTTTTACATAATATACAACCTATGTACTAAACCATTATTGCTATTATAAGTCCAAAATAATCATCTTAAACTTTATTTCCACATTAAATGGAGAGTTATATGCTAAGTAAAACAATAACTTTAAATAATGGTGTAAAAATGCCCACCATTGGTTCAGGTACTTGGCCATTACTAGGCAATGAGTGTACACAGACTGTTACCACAGCCATCAAGCAAGGTTTTAGGCTAATAGATACCGCTGCTAAATATGGTAATGAACAAGCTGTTGGTAAGGGTATCAAACAGTCCAAAGTAGCTAGAGAAGAATTATTTATTACCAGTAAACTCCGTGGTAGCGCCCATGGTTACCAAAAGACTATTGATGCCTTCTATCAAACCCTTAAAGACTTACAGTTAGACTATCTTGATTTATACCTAATTCATTGGCCATTACCCAGCCAAAACCTCTATGTAGAAACTTGGAAAGCTTTTGTTACGCTTTATAATAAGGGCTTAATTAAAGCAATTGGTGTATCTAACTTCAAAATAGCACATTTAAGCCGTATTATTGATGAAACAGGTATTATCCCTGCAGTAGACCAAATTCAGCTTAGTCCTTACTTACCTCAAGAAGAAACTCGCTTATGGCTGGCTAAATATAATATCGTTTGCCAAGCGTGGAGTCCCTTAGGTAGAGGAACTGACCTACTAAATACAAGTGTTATTACCAAAATAGCAGCCAAACATAATAAAACACCTGGCCAAATCGTCTTACGCTGGCACTTACAGCTTGGCAATAGCATTATTCCTAAATCTTCTCATCCAAAACGTATGCAAGAAAATCTAAATATTTTTGACTTTGAACTAGACAGAGAAGATATGGTTTTAATTTCTACATTAGATAAACATATAAAACCAAAACAAGACCCTGATACCTATACAGAAGAATAAAGTTTCTCTTCTAATTAGCCATCTATGTTTAACTACTAGATGGCTAACTTTTAATCAGAAGCTGTTTGTCTAAAATGTTTTGGTCTCATACCAAATATTCCCAAGGCAGCAAAAAACACAACAATTCCTGCAACAACGAGAATACTCATTTCTAATACACGTTTTTTCCAACCCCAAGCAAACCACTCAGCTGATGGAACATTAAGCAAATAAATAAGTGCCGCCATAACTGCACAAGCCGCAACTAAGCGTAGAATAAATAATCGCCAACCTGCACTTGGTACATAAACGCCTGCTTTACGAAGTCCCCACAATAATAACCATGTATTTAATACAGAAGATAAGGAGGTAGCTAATGCCAAACCAACATGTTGTAATGGCCAAATAAGGATTAAATTAAAACCCATATTAGCAACCATACAAACAATTGCTATCTTAACAGGTGTTTTTAAATCTTGGCGGGCAAAGTAACCTGGTGCTAAGACTTTAATTAGCATAAAAGTTAAAACACCTAATGAGTAGGCTTGTAGTGCCATCGCTGATTGCTCAACCGCATAATCGGTCATCTTGCCATAATTATAAAGTGTGGCAATCAATGGTTCTGCTAATAAGCCTAAAGCCAATGCCGCAGGAACACCTACTAATAAAACCATTCTAATGGCCCAATCTAAGGTTGCAGAAAACGCCTTTGGATCTTCCCCTGCATGTTGCCTTGAAAGGCTAGGCAAAATAACAGTACCAATAGCAATACCGAAAGCGCCTAATGGTAGCTCAGATAATCGATCAGCGTAATAGAGCCAAGATACACTGCCTTCCCTTAAAAAAGAGGCCAAAATAGTATCTAATAATAAATTAATCTGACTAACAGAAACACTTAATAATGCAGGTAACATCAATAATAGAATTCGTTTTACCCCTTCATCTTTATGCAAGCGTGGACGAGGTAATAATTTTATTTTTATTAAAAAAGGTAGCTGAAATAGAAACTGTGCAACACCAGCAATAAAAACGCCCCATGCCAAAGCCATTACAGGTTCTTTAAAATAAGGCGACATTAATATAGTCGCCGCAATCATACTAATATTTAAAAATACTGGGGTTACAGCAGGTACCGCAAACTTTCCATAACTATTTAAAATACCACTACAAAAAGCAGTTAATGAAATCAGCATTAAATAAGGAAAGGTAATCCGCAGTAACTCCCCTGCTAATTCCATTTTATAAGGATCATTATAGAAGCCTGGTGCAAACACCATCATTATATAAGGTGCAAAAATCACCCCAAATACAGTTATGCCAGAGAGCACTATCCCCAATGCCCCCATAGTACGATCTACCAATAATTTAACTTCATCTAAACTACGTTTGGTACGATACTCTGAAAGAACGGGAACAAAAGCCTGTGCAAAAGCCCCTTCAGCAAATAAACGACGTAAAAAATTAGGAATACGAAACGCAACAAAAAAAGCATCAGCAGCAGAGTTAGAACCGAAATAACGAGCAACTACTATATCGCGCACCATACCCAGTACACGAGATAATAGAGTCATCAAACTCACAATAATACTAGAACGCAATAAGCCACTACTCTTTGCTTTTTTTGGTACTTGTTCTGTTGTCATAATGGAAATTTGTTCCTAGAAATACCCTATATATAATAGGGTTATCATCAATTTACTTTTTATAGCTAAAGCCAATTAGAGGCGCAAAGTTTAAGAAGGTTCTTTATGCACTGCAAACTTTATTTAATCCCTAATTTGGGTTATATTAACCCATGTTTTAAGTATTTATAATAGTCAGGACAAAGTACTTGACATTACCCTATAAAAAGGGCAATATTGCCGCCCTTAATTTTATTAATCAAGTTTTTTCGAGGAGTTGAAAGGTGGCAAATACCCCTTCCGCAAAAAAACGCGCAAGACAAGCTGAAAAGCAACGCGCTCACAATGCCAGCTTGCGCTCTATGGTTCGTACTTATATCAAGAACGTAGTTAAAGCTTTAGAAACTAAAGATTTAGAAAAATCTAAAGCAGCTTATGAAAAAGCAGTTCCTGTTATTGATCGTATTGCTGACAAAGGCATTATCAGCAAGAATAAAGCTGCACGTCATAAGAGCCGTTTAAACGCGCACTTAAAAGCATTAAGCGCTGCTTAATCTTTAAAAAAGATTTAAATAATAAAACCGACTTGAATGTCGGTTTTGTTGTATTTAAATTTTATATTAAGGGATTAATAATGAAAAACTTTTTCAAAGAAATATTTAAGGATGTATTAAAAAGAACTATTCTTTTTATTGTTCTCTATATTCTTATGTCATGTGTACTGACAATATATTTTTTTATCGATACAGGTGAGTTTACTCAATCCATTAGTCAAGGTTTTTTATATCCCATTATGTTGTTTATCTTTATTATTGCTTTCTCTTTTATCGGCTCATTTATGTCCTAAGCTAATCTATAATAGGCAACGCTAAAGTTTCTTTAAGTTCTTCCATCACAATATAACTTTTAGACTCCCTAACATGGGGTAACTTTAACAAAATATCTCCTAATAATTTACGATAAGAAGCCATTTCTGAAATTCGTGCTTTAAGTAAATAGTCAAAATCACCCGACACTAAATGGCACTCTTGCACTTGAGGTAATTTGATCACTGCTTTTCTAAACTCTTCAAATATATCACCTGATTTGTAAGAAAGATTAATTTCTACAAAAACCAAAAGATTAGATTTTAAGTGCTTAGGATTAAGTTGGGCGTGGTAACCTAGTATTACCTTTTCCCTTTCCAATCTTCTTACTCTGTCTGTACAAGGTGTTGTAGATAACCCTACCCTTTCCCCAAGTTCTGTGAAAGGGATACGTCCCTCTTGTTGCAGTATCTTTAAGATATGTCGATCAATTTTATCCAAATCTCGGCGACTTTCTTTTTGTGTTCTCATCAAAATATTCACTATTTATATTAATAAATACCATAATAAACGCTAAATACTATTAATCAAACAGAAAAATAAACTAGATAATTCACTATATACTAGTTATTAATCTTGTTTATAAAAATAACTATTGATATTAAGAGGTAGTTTATGCGGGTACTTATATTGGGTAGTGGAGTTACTGGTACAACACTCGCTTATTATCTTGCAAAAAAAGGAATGCAAGTTACTGTAGTAGATCGTCAATCAGGCCCTGCTTTAGAAACGAGCTATGGTAATGCTGGACAAATCTCTCCAGGGTATGCCTCGCCATGGGCTGCCCCTGGAATACCTTTTAAAGCACTAAAATGGCTGCCCCAAAGGCATGCGCCATTAGCTATCCATGCCACAGCTGATTCACTACAGTATCGCTGGATGATGCAAATGCTACGTAACTGTACAGCTAGTCGCTATGCAGTTAATAAAGAGCGCATGGTGCGATTGTCTGAATATAGTCGAGATTGCTTAGACCAATTACGTAATGAAACAGGTTTGACCTATGAAGAAAGAACGCTAGGTACTACTCAGTTATTTCGTACCCAACAACAATTAGATGCCTCAGCCAAAGACATCAAAGTGTTAAAAGACTCTGGTGTACCTTATGAAGTATTAGACAGAGCAGGTATTGTGCAAGTAGAACCTGCGCTAGCTCCAGTAGTTGACAAACTCACAGGAGCCTTACGGTTACCTCATGATGAAACAGGTGACTGTTATTTATTTACTACACGTATTGCTAATATGGCAAAAGACTTAGGTGTAGAATTCAAATTTAATAACATTATTGATCGTCTGCATATTAGTAATAACATTATTAATGGGGTATGGATTGATGGTGAACTTATTCAAGCAGATCGTTATGTTTTATGTTTAGGTAGCTATACACCAAAATTTTTAGCCTCTGTAGGAATTTACGTACCAATTTATCCATTAAAAGGCTATTCACTAACAATACCTATTACTAATGCTGAAATGTCGCCTGTTTCTACTATTTTGGATGAAACTTACAAAGTAGCCATCACTCGTTTTGATAATCGAATTCGTGTAGGTGGCATGGCTGAAATATCTGGTTTTGATTTATCACTAAATCCTAGACGACGAGAAACCTTAAAAATGGTTACTCAAGACCTCTACCCACAAGGTGGAGATATTACTAAAGCCGAGTTTTGGACAGGTCTGAGACCAGCCACTCCAGATGGAACTCCAATTATTGGTGAAACTCTTATCAAAAATCTTTATCTAAACACAGGTCATGGAACCTTAGGTTGGACAATGGCGGCTGGTTCTGGTCGCTATTTAAGTGATATATTAGCAGGCCAAAAGCCCGAAATTAGCACCGAAGGTTTTGATATTTCACGCTATAAAAAATAATTAGGAGTTATTATGTCAATTAAACGTCTACATGCTAATAAACGCATGAGCCAAGTAGTTATTCATAATGGTCTAGCTTATCTTTCAGGCCAAGTTTGTGAAGATGTACAAGGTGATATTGAAAAACAAACTAAAGAAACTTTAGCTGCTATTGAAAAATTGTTAGGTGAAGCAGGTACAGACAAAACACGTATTCTTTCAGCCACTATTTATTTAAAAGATATTGAAAAAGACTTTGAAAATATGAATCGTGTTTGGGATACATGGCTACCTGAAGGAGTTACTCCAGCAAGAGCTACAGTAGAAGCAAAAATGTGTGAACCTGAACTGTTAATTGAAATTAGTATAGTTGCCACATTACCTTAATCTATTTAGCTATCACTTTGTGATAGCTAATAACCTTTATTGATCCTCTTATTAGATATAATTGAGAACTAATCATGCGTCCTGCTCAAGCTGTTATTGATCTTAAAGCCCTTTGCTATAACTACCAATTAGCTCGCTCTATTTCTGGCTCTAAAGCCATCGCAGTTATTAAAGCAGATGCTTATGGTCATGGCGCTGTGCAATGCGCAAAAGCATTGGAAAAAGACGCTAATGCTTTTGCTGTGGCTTGTATAGAGGAAGCTTTAGAACTAAGAGAAGCAGGCATTCTGAACCCTATTTTATTGTTAGAAGGTTTCTTTGAAGAAAGTGAACTGCCATTAATAGATAAATTTGATTTTTGGACAGTTATTCACTCTCATTGGCAAATTGCTGCTATTGAAAAAGCATCCCTAAATAAACCATTAAATGTATTTCTTAAAATGGATTCAGGCATGCATCGAGTGGGCTTCTTTCCAGAACATTATAAAGCTGCTTACCAAAAACTTTTAGCAACTAATAAAGTTGCCAAGATTACCTTAATGACCCATTTTGCTCGTTCTGATGAGTTAGACACTGATTATACAAAACAACAACTGACAACATTTCAACAAATCTCTAAAACGTTAAATGCAGAAACCTGTCTATGCAATTCACCCACCTTATTAGCCTACCCTGAACTCGAAACTGATTGGGTACGTCCTGGAATAATGCTCTACGGCTCTTCGCCTTTCAATCAACCACAATCAGTAGCAGATCAATTAACACCTGTTATGACCTTACAATCAAAAATTATTGCTACTCGAGAATTACCGATGGGAGAGCCTGTAGGTTATGGTGGTCGTTTTATTACTAATAAACCTATGCGTATAGGTGTGGTAGCAATGGGTTATGCTGATGGTTATCCCCGCCATGCGCCTAATGATACCCCTGTACTACTAGAAGGTAAGAAAACTAAGCTAATTGGTCGAGTATCTATGGATATGCTTACCATTGATTTAACTGATCACCCTAATGCTGGTGTTGGTAGCCAAGTAGAATTATGGGGAAAAAATATTTTAGCCAGTGATATAGCAAAACTTGCTGATACAATTTCCTATCAATTGTTCTGCAACGTTAAACGGGTGCCTAGACTATTTACCTACTAGCCCAAATACCAACAACTGTGCATAATAAAAAAGGATTTTTTCAGGCAAAGGGTTCGCTAATGATGAAGCAGGCATGGTACATTTTTTTAGTTTTATGGCTTAGTTTTACACTACCCAGTTTTGCAGCACCTGCTGCAACTAGTGTTAATGAAACTACAACCAATACTGTATCCACCTCTACTATTCAACAAGCCATTGATGACTTACCAGCAAAAAATTTGCCTGAAAATGAAGATACTGTTGCCAAGTCAAATCTTGAGCAAGCCTTGCAGTTTGCTAAAAATCGTGATGAGTCCGAATCTAAAATTGCCAGCCTAAAAACTCAACTTGCCGAAGCACCTGCTAAGTCTAATACTTATCGTCAGCAACTAGAAGAACTTACAGCTAATCCTGCTAAAACCATTCAAGATATAGAACCTAAAATGAGCGATGCTGAATTACAGCAACGTCTTAGCGATAACAATACACAAATTACTAATTGGCAAATAGAATTAACTAATGCCAATAATACTATTCAGCAACTACAAACACGTCCAGAACAAACTCAGTCGCAAATCAGTACGTTACAAACCCGTCTGCAAGAAATAGCAGATCAACTAAAAATAACCCAAACAGACGCTGTTAAACTTAAGCTTCAGGCAGAACAAGCCGCTATAAACGCACAAATTAATTTAATAAACCAAGAACTTGCTGGCAGCAGCGTATTACAAGATTACTCAACCAGCTTACGTAACTTGCTTACTGAACGAATCAATAGATTGGAGCAAGAAAATCTCCAATTACAAAATATCATTAATGCACGTAGACAAGCAGCAACAGAAAAAACTGTACAAGATTTAGCACAGCACCAAGGCAACCAAACAGATACATTATTAAGTAAAGAAAGCGAAACCAACCTTAAACTTTCTGAATACCTTTTAAAAAGTAATAATCGCTTAAATGAAATCAGCCAACTCAATCAAACAACTAAACAACAATTAAATAAAACTCAACAAATTGAAGAAACATTAAAAGAGCAAAGTCTTGCGTTAAAAAACAGCATTGCTCTTTCTAGAATTTTATATCAACAAAAGCAAGTGTTACCAACACCAGTAGAAGATAACAACTTAGCCAATGAAATAGCTAATCTACGTATATACCAGTTCCAACTTAACGAACAACAAGAACAGTTTATTAGCCCAAGTAACTACGTAAATAGATTACTTGCTAATAATACAGATGTTAATGATGACTTACGACAAAAGCTACTTGAACTAGCAAGAACTCGCCAACAATTATTTAGCCAATTACAGTATTCTTTAAATAGCTTAACCACTGAAGCCATTAATCTTCAGTTAACTAAACAACAACTACAGAAAAAAGTATCACAAATTTCTGATGAGATAGATGAAAAAATGTTCTGGCTGCCTAGTAATTCAACACTAGGATGGAACTGGCTAAAACAAGTACCAAGCCGTTTAAAAGATGAGCTTAGCTCTATTTCTTGGCAGCAAACACTAACAGACTTAGGGCGAGGACTGGTTGATAGACCTTGGATATTTGCTCCTGTTGTCTTCTTTATTATATTACTTCTTTGGAAACGCCGTTATTTATCAGCCAGAATAGAATCTCTCAATAAAGAAGTAGGTAATGTCAGGCATGACTCACAACTCCATACCCCATTAGTTATTCTATTTAATATTTTACTTGCCCTTCCTGAAACTTTAGTACTTGCTCTAGGAGGAATTGCACTATTACTAGATGGGCAAGGAATGAATATCGCCTATGGCAAGACATTATTAGAATTGGCATTAGGTTGGATGTTTTTCTATACAACTTATCGACTATTATCACCTAATAATGTAGCGATGACTCACTTCAATTGGAATGAACGACAAGTAGCCACAATGCGCAAACAGATCGTTCAAATAGGTGCTTTATCACTCGTTTTAATGTCTGTTGTTACCATTGCTAGTCAACAATTAGGTAATTTAGCCAATGATGTTTTAGGCATTATTATCGTTATTATTTGTTACCTATTAATGGCCTTTGTAATTGCTCGTACTGTTTTTTCAAAAAAAGCCAGATGTTACTTTAATACTATTCGTTGGATTATGGCTATTGCTATTGTTTCACTACCTATTATCCTAATGATTGCAACTATTGCAGGTTATTACTATACCGCTCTACGATTAACAGACCGTCTAATAGATACGCTCTACGCATTATTAATATGGGTAGTATCTGAGGCCGTATTAGTTCGAGGACTCAGTGTAGCTGCCCGTCGTATAGCTTTCCAACGTGCATTAGAGAAACGAAAAAACAAAGCAGAAACGAAAGAAGGTGAAGAAGAAATAATTGAAGAACCCGTATTAGATATTCAAGAAATTAACCAACAATCATTACGCCTCATTCGCTTAGGTTTATTTGTTGTTTTTGGTTTTACACTATACTGGATATGGTCAGATGTTCTAGCAGTATTCTCATACCTAGATACGATTACACTCTATCAATATGTTGGGGTAGATGGTGCAACTTTAGTCCCTTTAACTCTAAAAGCATTTATTATAGCTATTGTAATAGCAATAGTAACTGTTGTATTAACCCGTAACCTTCCTGGTTTATTGGAAGTAACCGTATTATCTCGTCTTAATCTAGAACGGGGTATTTCTTATGCAACCACTACCTTACTAACTTATATCATCATTGCTGTTGGCTTCTCGTTAACACTTGGCTTATTAGGTGTTAGTTGGAATAAATTACAATGGTTAGTTGCTGCACTTTCGGTGGGGTTAGGTTTTGGTTTACAAGAAATCTTTAAAAACTTTGTATCAGGTATTATTCTACTTTTTGAACGCCCTGTTCGGATTGGCGATAGAATCACAGTAGGCGGTGTTACTGGCACAGTAAACCGTATTCAAATCCGAGCTACCCGTGTAACGGATGGTGATCGTAAAGAAGTTATTATTCCTAATACTACCTTTGCAACTGGCCAGCTTATTAACTGGACACTTACTGATACCATTACTCGTATTACCCTTAAAATTGGGGTTGGTTATGACTCAGATATAGATAAGGTTAAAGAGCTACTATTACAAATTGCTCAAAATAACTCTCGTGTAATTCAAGATCCAGGCCCCTCTGTTTCTTTTGTAAACTTCGGTGCAGACACTTTAGACCTTGAGTTAACGATGCTAGTTAATGAAATAGCAGATCGTGGAGCAGCCACTGACGAAATTAATCGTCAAATACTCACCCTATTTAGAGCAGAAAATATTGATATTCCTTATCATCAAGTTGATGTAACACTCAAAAATAGTGAAGGCAAAGAACTAACATTAACAGAACCTGCAATAAAAAAAGAAACTATAGAGAAATCATAACAACTTGGTAGTGTTAACTACCAAGTTACTTATTCAATTTGTCTATTATTTTCTTATAACTAAAGCAATCTGTAATATGATCCATCACCATACCTGTCGCTTGCATATAAGCATAACAAATAGTTGAGCCCACAAAAGTAAAACCTGCTTTCTTTAATGCCTTACTCATAGCATCTGACTCTGTAGTGGTAACAGGTATTTCTTCCATTTTCTTAAAATGGTTTATTTTTGGTTTACCACCAACAAACGACCAAATAAATTGCACGGGTTCTTCAAGCTTTAACCAAGCAATCGCATTTTTACGAGCAGCATTGACCTTTAATCGATTACGGATAATACCTTTATCTTGTAGTAACTGCTCAATATAATCATCAGACATTACCGCTATTTTATGAGGATCAAAATTAAATAATACCTGTCTATAACGTTCTCGTTTCTTTAATACTGTTATCCATGAAAGTCCTGCTTGAAATCCCTCTAATAGCAACATCTCAAATAAGTGCTTCTCATCATAACAAGGTATACCCCACTCCTTATCATGGTAGGCTATATATTCAGCATCAGTACCACACCAATAACAACGCTGCTTACTCATTAAAATACTCCTTTCATGCGATATAAACTTTATTAAAAATAGCTAACTAAAGATATTTTTTTACAGTTACTTTATACTTTATCTTTTTTATTACTAGCCATTTTACAATGAATAATCAGTTAAACATAAAGTCGCTTATTTATACAGCTTGTCTATTATTAATATTGCCTAATTTTATTTTTGTTCTTGCAACTTATTGGACTGGCGATAATCGATCAATTTTTAATATTGATTATTTACTCCCTTTTATCTGTCTTATTTTTCATAACCGAGTAATAAGAGCAACAGGTATTATATTATTTGTATTTATTTTTCTAATTGATATTGTACTGATTGTATTACAACACTACCCAGGTTTTCATTTTAGGGACAGCCTTTATTTAATTAGTTTTATTTTTTCAGGCCCTAAAATCTTTCTTGTTTATGCAACAGTAGTTGTTGCTATTATTGTTATAGAATCTGCTATCTTATGGCAACTCACTAAGAAAATAACTATTAATAACCTATTAACAGTCACATTAATACTCGTTTTAGGTACTACCGCTTCTTACTTGATAGAGCAAAGTAATGGACAGCAAACGGATATCTATCACACGCCATTTGCCAGCAGTAATACGATTTATTTTATAAAAAACCAAGAAGCGAGTTTTTCAAATTTATTAGGTGGTGATTTATTAGAACCTAGTCCCTATTACCATGCTACGACACCATGGACAAATGCCATTCAACAACACCAGCCTTTAAATAAAAAACTTCTTTTAATTGTCGTTGAATCATGGGGACAACCCCTAAATCAAACTATTCAGGAAGATATTTTAAAAAATCTAAAAGCAAAAACTAGTTTTTTCGATTATTTTAATCAAGGGGATTTTTTATTTCGTGGCTTTACTGTTGAAGGAGAGCTACGAGAACTCTGTCAGCTTTACCCTTCCACTGTAGATCTTTATCAGATAAAAACTGGCTTCCAAAATTGTATGCCCCATATACTAAATAAATTAGGTTATGAAACTCAGGCAATTCATGGCGGTAGTAGTACTATTTATGGCAGAAAAGAATGGTATCCTAAAGCAGGGTTTAAAACTCGTACTTTTCAAGAAGAGTTAAACAAACCAGTTAACTGTATACCCTTTGATGGTATTTGTGATTGGGATATTTTACCTTTTCTCAAACAATCTTTTGTTCAAGATAAAAAACTCTTTACTTATTGGTTAACACTAACTGCACACTACTCCTATTATCAGCATGATATACATAATGAACGGTTTAATTGTGCTATTTATAATTTATCTAAAACAGGAGATGCTTGTCGTAGCCTCAAGTTACAAGCACAATTTTTTGATTATATTGCAGAGTTTGCTACCTCACCAGAAATGCAAGGTGTTGAAATGATTATTGTAGGAGATCACCCCCCCCCTCTTCTTAAAGCAAATGAGATTGCATTATTTAAAACCAAAGAGATGCAAGATGGAAAAGTTGGTTGGGTGCATTTCAAAATAAAAGATAAAACTTCACAATAAAATTTAATGAATAAAAAAAAGGCATAAACGATTTAATGGCAAAAATAATCGTTTATGCCCAAAATGGCAACCTAATCCAATCCACTAAGTAGTTATCTCAACTAGCGGAAAAATTCTTTCAGCTAATTTATAAAACACTAAATTTTGATAAAAATGACCTCTATATAAGTATGTGTTAACTTATATATAAAATATTTTACTTTTGAACAATTCAGATACAGTTAGTCTTCTTTTACTACTTCTTAGAAATCCTAAGAAATAAAAATTTAAAAACACCATATAACAAGTGCTAAACAACATATAGAAAACACTAATAACAAAACAACTATTTTCTTTATTACTGGAGATTCCTTCCCCTTCCTTAATTATTTAAAACATACTAAAAATTAATAAGATTCAAATACTACAACGAGCTCTAAGAAAAATATTAATCTCACAAAAATGTTTTATACAATACTACTAATTAAAGTAAGTAAATTCCCTATTCTTAAATATTTAAGAATTAAATAAAAAAACTTAAACATGAAAGCAAAACCATAAAACAAAATTACTTATACTATTTTCGTATATTAACATAAGTTATTTTTTAAATATGATTAATATAATCTATAGTCCCAATACAATCTATTAATAACATCATTTCTTTTTATTACAAAGCCTTATAAACATTATTAGACAGCATTTACACAGTATTGTGATCATACTTATATATAACTTTTTATTATTAGTAAAAAGTAAATTTTTTTAATTTTTTTATTATGGTAAGAAATTGTCTGCTTTTAGAATTATTCTTTTGTCTAATATCCCAATTACTTAGCTATACAATAAGTAAAATCGATATTATGCAAAATACGCATATGTTATACACTATTTGCATATTGCAAAAATAAACATATAATACACGCCCTTTATTCGAAAACCTTAAAAGGTAATTTTTGAATAAAATACATTATAAAAATATCTAGCGATTAAGCATTAACTATTGAATTACCTGATGGGAATTACTATGAATACAGGTTTATATTATCCAGACCAGTTTAAAGATAACTGTGGCTTCGGCTTGATTGCACATATGCAAGGTACAGCTAGTCATCATCTTTTAAAAACTGCCATTCAAGCACTTACTTGCATGACCCATCGTGGTGGCATTAATGCTGACGGAAAAACAGGTGATGGCTGTGGTCTATTAATTCAGAAACCTGATGCTTTCTTCCGTATAATTGCTAAAGAACAATTTCAGGCAAATCTACCCGAACAATATGCGGTAGGTATGGTATTTTTAAGCCCAGATGAAGAAAAAGCAAAGACTGCAAAAGAACAACTTAACCAACAAATCATCGCTAATGGTTTAAAACTTATTGGTTGGCGTGAAGTTCCTACAGACGCTTCAGTATTAGGTCCACTAGCATTAGAAAGAATGCCCCGTATTGAACAAGTTTTTGTCACAGGAGATGGGCTCTCTGATCAAGCCTTTGCAATCAAGCTATTTTTTGTACGTCGTCGTGCTGAAATTGCTTTAAAAGATGATACTGACTTTTATGTATGTAGCCTATCAGGCAAAGATATCATTTATAAAGGCTTAATGATGCCTGCTGATCTACAACAGTTTTATCCTGATTTAGGCGATGAGCGCATGGCTACAGCCATTTGCGTTTTCCATCAACGCTTTTCCACTAACACCATGCCAAGATGGCGTTTAGCACAACCTTTCCGCTTCCTTGCACACAATGGTGAAATTAATACTATTACGGGTAATCGTAACTGGGCTCTATCTCGTCGTAACAAGTTTGCTAACCC
>JBEBWU010000004.1:0-17307 GCA_040391985.1 Entomomonas sp.
CGAGCCCGAGGGGTAGTGCCATTAAGCAAACGCTGTACCGCCAGTTTGACCGCACGGAATTGCTGATAGCGTCCCACGATCTTGATACGTTCGCCTTTGTCAGACTCCGAAAACAATGTAAAAGTGCGAATGATGTCCAATAAGTTTTGTCTATCCAGCATACCAGCTACTAAGCGCTGCTGGTCGTTGGGACTACTGTCTCCATGGGTAAGATCTTCCAACGTACGCGGATAGGGGT
Source organism: Entomomonas sp. (assembly GCA_040391985.1). GTDB lineage: Bacteria > Pseudomonadota > Gammaproteobacteria > Pseudomonadales > Pseudomonadaceae > Entomomonas. The sequence goes on from JBEBWU010000004.1 coordinate 239, forward strand.
CAGACCAGCGATAAAAGTGTTTCTCGTGATGAGTTGTGATAGTGCCAAACTTAGCTGTATTGCGGCAGGTAGCTAGCACAAATTGATTAAAGTAAAAAAGTGACGCACAGCCCTCACCTTTAGCCCCACGCTGCTCGCTGTAACGCAGTATCTGGTCAATGGCTTCTGGGATCGGTTCCTTCACTTTAGGGGATTTACACTCAATGACCACCACCGGTAGACCATTTAGAAACAGTACAATATCGGGAATAATATGGTGCTCTGTGCCCAGAATACGAAGCTTAAACTGACACACAGCGATGAAACGATTGTTATCGCGACAGGTAAAGTCGATATAGCGTACTGTGGGACTTTTTTCACCTGTCAGACGGTTTTCAGCCACACTGGTATTTTCTAATAAGAGATTCAGCACATGTTGATTGTTCTCCAGCAGGCTGGTACTAGGAAAGCTGGCCGTAAGCCGCTTGACTACCACTTCCACTTGGTCAGCCTCCAGCCAAGGGTTGATCGTTTTTACCCGTTCGCGTAATACCGACCCCAGTACCACTTCGTCAAAGCTCTCCCGAAAGCTTTGCTTAGGTATTTGTTTGTTTTCTAGATCAATAATTTCCCAACCTAACTCCCGTAACTGATTCAACAAAGGCACTTCCACATGGTTGCGCTCGTCAAGGCGAATGTGAGCGGGAGTTTTAGTCTGGTTGGCCATAATTGATGTCCTTATTATTTGGAAACAATCTGTTCTAACAGGGGGATCACACGGCGCTTGCCAGTTAGAAGATCGTGCATTAGCCCAGCTTTTATATGAGCAAGCTTTTTCAACTGAACCTTTTCTTTGTCTATCTGTTTGTCTGTACAATCGATAATCTCAGCAATTCGCTCCTGCTCGCTAAGTTCGGGAATAGCAACAAACAACTTTTCAACCGTAGGAAGATTGAGTCCAGCTTTAGCTCCTGATTCATTTAGTTTTTCAATCTGGAACTGTCCATGGTTACCACTAAGTAGATGGCCAACAAATCGAGGATATGTTACTTCTTCATCTAGGCGCACAAGGGCAATGTGCTGATTTACATATGCCTCGCCGAGTTTTTTCGGTATAACTGCAATTATCCCAAGATCGGCAGTAATAGATACAAGCAAGTCACCCTCTTGCACTGAAGTTCTCTTACCTTCTGACGAGTTTGCCACCTGCACATGTACCAAATCTTCAAGCCGCAAATTAATGTGCTCTCGTGTTAAGTTTCCAATTCTGAGGAAAATAGCTCCCTCATGACTATAATAACCTGCCCACCCTCGGGAGCCACTTGTCACTTGCTTAGCAAGCACGCCAAGCTGTTTCACCTGCCACTCCACTGGAATAAGTCCCAGCGGGGAGTCTTTAAAGGCATGAGTAGCTTCATTGCGAATATTACCATGCTCGTCGATGCCTTTAGTAAGCAAGTCCTGCATCAGTCCGGTTTTGATTCGCTGCTGTTTGACGATGAGTGCCTCGGTTTGCTCAATGGCATAATCGAGGATAGCAAGTAATCCACTTATTTTAGTTTGTTCGGCTCTTGGAAATTCAGTAAGGCTATACAGATGACGGATCACACTTGGATGAGCTTTCGTCTGATAATCGAATGCAAGTCGCCCATGTTGAAAATCCAAAGAATAATAAAGAAACTTGCGGTCCCAAATTTCATCATTAGATTTTACATAACCACTAACGTTAGTAATCGAGAATTTATGCTTTGGTCGAAAGAAAAAACGACCTCCGCCATCTATGGACCAAGTAATGAGCTCTTCATCAAACATGTAATGATCATAGCAACCAAACTCGCCTGCACCCTTCGCTGATGAAGAATAGATTGGGTAGTCACCCGGATTTTCAGCAATGTCCTTTGAGGAAATAATATTTCCACGCCCCAGTCGGATAGAACCATTAACGATTTGTGAGTCTAGTGATACTTTCTTCACAAGAAATACCCCAAATCTTTTAGAAAGCAATGGAGAGTTTGTAACGCATTACCACGTTCACTCTCCAAGGTTTTAAAGGACACCGCATACTTGTCCCACAGGTTTTCCACCACAGCTAGCAGCGCACGTTTCTCAGCATTGAGGTAACGCAATAACTCTTTGTTGGCAACATCGTGTAGTTTTTTCAGGATTAATCGCTTGGCATCCTGCTCGCTGATCTGTCCACCGATAGCCTCTAACACGCTGTCAATGCGAGTCAGACGCTTTTCCAATGCAGCTTTGTCTTTATCCAGTTTAGTGTATTGTTTTTTCTCTTTTTTGTTGGCTAGATCAAGCTTCTCTATTTCCTCTGCTACTTGGGTGAGCAAGGTTTGAGTTTCGGCTTTTTCTTCATCGCCACCAACGCGTTTTAGGCGCAGCTTAAGTTCCAGCTCATTCTGTTTTATTTTAAGTTTGTCTTTGGTATCTTTAATGCGTTTCTCAATATTGAGGATACTGTCATACAGATCTACGTACTGCTTTTTCTCTTTCAGGGCCGATGGAGCTGTAGCATCGCGTAGATCATCAATCAGCTCCTTAAGGTATTTTTTAATCACGGCAGCACTAAGTTTGGTTTCAGCATCGTCGCCTTCGGCATCTTCCATCTCATAGTTGATACTTTCAGAGGCGTTTTCTACCGCTTCGGCAAGTTCGCTTTGGGTTTCGCTGATTTTGTTCTCCAATGCTTCGATTTCGTGAGCTTCTAGCTGAAAGTATTCAGCGATAAGGTAGCTATCAGGAATAAGGGTGTCATGCCAGCCAGTAGAAACAACTGTCTTTAAGTCGTAACGGATAGTCTGCCACCAGTTCACGAATACGCCTGCGCTTTTAAACTCATTTAAAGTACCAAGCGGTTCGAGTTTTTGCTTGAGGGTTGCGAGTAGTTCAGCGCGCACCTCTGGCAGCTTACGGCCCTCGCGAAGCTGAGCAAAGCTATGTTGGGCAACTTGCCACCACGCTGTAAGTATGTGATGGTGTTCTTCTACCTTATCCAGCAAGTTAGCGTCTGCTTCTAACGTTTTCTTGATAGCAGCTTTATTATCTATTTTGCGCCGAAAGGCGAAATAAGCTGGGCGCAATGGCTGGAAAAAAATGTCAGAGCTTACTCCAAATTTAGTGAAAACGGTTTCTTGCGTAGCCACTTCCTGCGCGGGCACACCACCAATCAGGTGCGCTTGTACATCTTCTGGCTCTGGTTCTGGAGTATTATCTACATAGCGGCGGATATTAAGGTTATAGTCATGATCTCCAACAATTTCACTTTTATCCACCAATCGGCTGTATTTGTGTAGCTCACGTTTGTAAGTAAAGATCTGATCGATTTTCTCGATGTCTTCCGGACGTAGTTTATTCTGGTTTTTACCTTCGGCATATTCGCGATCGGCATTAATGAATAACACCTTATCGCGTAAGTTATCTGGTTTGCTTTTATTGATCACCAACACGCAGGCTGGAATGCCAGTACCGTAAAATAACCCTGATGGCAAGCTTATAATGGCTTCAATCAGATCGTCTTCAATCAGATGTTCGCGGATAAGCTTTTCCTTACCACTACGAAATAATACACCGTGAGGCATAATAGTCGCCAAATGCCCATCAGGCTTGAGGCTAGCGATCATATGCTGAACAAACATGAGATCTGCTTTCTTGCCAGTTTCAGGGCAAAACTCGCGGAATCTACTAGGAAATTGCAAACTAGCACGACTATAATTTTGTGAAAAAGGTGGATTGGCAAGGACTCTATCGAATTTGCGAGGTTGACTGTTCTCCAAGATCAGCGGATCCTCCAGAGTATCGCCGTTTTCAATAGTAAAACGAGTGATATTGTGAAGGATCATATTCATATTACAGATTGACCAGACCGTGCCATTGGAGTCTTGACCATAGAGCGCAAGATCGTTAGGGTTTTGCCCTTGTTCTTCAACATACTGGTGTGCCTGAATTAGAAAGCCGCCAGAACCACAAGTTGGATCGTACACTGTCTGACCTGACTGAGGTTTGGTCAACTGTACCAATAGACGCACTACTTCAGCAGGGGTATAAAATTCGCCACCCTTTTTACCAGCGCTATCAGCAAAATATTTGATCAAATATTCGTAAGCTGCTCCCAGCAGATCTGGGAATTCGAAATTATCATTAACCAGCACAAACAGGGGTTGATTGAAGTGATCAAGCAGATCTTTCCATTTCTGATCAGGGATTTTGGTCTTACCTTTAACGGCATTGAAATCAATGTTATTTTTCAGCACTCCAGCCAAGGCATCATTTTCATCTTCAATTGCGGCGATGGCTTTATTCAGCATATTGCCAATGTCGTGCTTTAGATCTTTCAGCGCCGGTACGTCATTACCAGATTCATCGATCCAGCTTTGGTGCCATCGTGCGCGAGGGGGCACGTAGAAAGTTTCACCGTAGGAGGTTTTATCGTCTAGGAGTTCCTCTAATAATTCAGGCTTGTCTCGAAGGTGAGCAAAGGTGGATTTGCGCAACTGTTCGTGTTTGCGATCGAACTCATCCGATAGGCGTTTTAGGAATAGCATGCCGAAAATAAATTCTTTGAACTCACTAGCATCCATCTTGCCACGTAGTATATCGGCAGCTTTAAACAAAAAGCTTTCTAATTGGGAGAGTGTGATTTTTTCTTGCATTAATATATTCCAATAAAAATTCTGTTGGTCTACAGACTGCTTGAGTAAAGCACTGCGGCTTTTAAACAATTATTAAGATAACATATTTTGCCAAATTAAATCTTAATGCTAAGTTTGATCCATGCCTTTGCAGAACTCTTTTCATTTAACATTTTTGAGCTGATAGACATATTTGAATATTTGCAGTTGTATTTCCATAGTGTGCTTATTTCGTCAAGTCTCTTTGAATGATTTCCTAATCTGCTCGTAGATCTCAATTTCATTCTTTTTTGACTTTCGAGATATCTTCTAAATAAATTATATAGATTCTTGATGGATAGTAATCACTTTGTTTAACAAGGAGTTAGGTCAACTTCAAGCAAAATATCCCTTTATCAAATAAAAGCATAAATATTACGAGCTATTTTGATAGCTAATGTGAATCAGACATCTTATACCTATCTTTTATCTATGCTAATCATGCATATACCCTTAATAAATTAGTAATTTATCAATAGATGGCTAATAAATATATTATTACTCATTTCAGAGCAAGTATTATACCATTTTCATTAGTAAAAAATTATATAAAAAACATCTTGGTTATTATTGAAATATTTTGTAATAAATTGATAAATACACCTTTTGTCTTACTGTATATATAAACAGTATTATTCCCTCTAAATACAAGTAATAGAAAATTATAAAGAGGGAATACAGATGTTTAGCCTTGCTAATGAGGTCATCTATACACTGGATGTTCAAGGAGTTGAGGACAACGGACTACAAGTTCTTAGTTTCGACGGCATAGAGGGAATAAATGCCGAATACGCTTTTGAGATTACCCTAGTCCATAATCATCTACGGTTTGACATTACCCAACTACTTTCAAAGTCAGCTTACCTTTCGTTTACTTCCGATAAAAGTCAAGGTATTCATGGAGTAATCCATTCCGTCAAACGGGGTGCCGTTGGCAATCATTACGCTCAGTTCACAGTAGTTTTAGCGCCTAAATTTAGTCACCTTTATAAACGTGTAAACCAACGTCGTTGGGTTGAGAAATCTGTTCCAGACATCAATATCGACGTACTAACTGAACACGGAATACACGAAGGCGACAAAAACGGCTTTGCCTTTAAGTTAAAAGAAACCTATGAGCCGAGAGATTTTTTTGTTCAATACGATGAGTCAGACGCTGATTTTATTCACCGACTCTGTGAAGAGGAAGGATGGGCTATTTCCTATCAATTTACTGACAATAGTCATCAAATGGTTTTTACTGATGCACAGCCTTTTTTCCCGTCATTAGCTGAGTCAATTGATTATTTTGCCGATACCGGCTTTGTAGCAGACTATCCTATTATTAAGCGTTTTGATGTAAACCTAAATAGCACTACCACAGCAGCCAGTTTCAGAAACTACAACTTCACCAACATGAAAATCCCTGAAAGCATAGCTGAGGGACTATTAAGTAAAAAAGCGAATGACGCTACTGAGCCAAATTTAGAAAGCTATGATTACCACTTTATATAAAGCTAAAGCAGATTACTACTCTAAGATTGAAATTGAATGTTTAAGAGCTAACCATATTCTAGCGGAGGCGCTATCCGACATCCCGATTATTTACGCAGGTTATTTCTTTACTTTGAATGATTATCCACCACTAGACACATTCGACGCAACCCAACCTTGGTTAGTTAAGCAAATTAGGCATCAAGCAAGTCAGCTTCAAGTTTTGGAAGCGTAGAGAGGAGGGCAGTCAGCAAATACAATCACGCTTAAAGCGCTGTACCAAACCCTTAAAAAATATTTTCGTCACCTTATCGTAGAAGAATTTGAATTCCCTTACGAAGATATTACTAACAAGATTATCGCAATTGCCTAGTGGCTATCCCACAAGTAGAGGATTCAGAGAGATACGAAAAAATTGAAGCATACATTGCCTCTAAAAAAGAGCAAATTGAAGAAAAGTCACATCATCTGCTAAACCTCAAAATATCGCACCATTACGTATAGATGCAATATCTACAACAGACATAATGCATCTATGCTCGTTTCTTGATAGTTGTGGTGAATATTGGGACCTCAAGCCATTAACCAGATATGGCCGCTATATTTTTCCATCATATGAAACTACTATTAATAATTACAAATCATTAGCTCTAAAAAAGATAATCAAGCTTTCATCCAGTTCCTTTGCTTCTTTCAACCTCAATGAACTAAATGAGATTAACCATATTATAAATAGACGCTTTTTTGTAACCCGTTCTGCGTATCACTTCAGGCAAACGTAAAAAGTAGCTTTCCTTTTGTTGCTCTTGTGTATTTAAAAAATATCTCATCATCAGTTTTCCTCTTAGCAAACCTCTAAACTTCTGTTTAGTCGTTGTTTACATTAGCCATTAATAAATGCTGAGAGAGCTGACTGAGGAATGATTTACTATATCGACAGATAGTTATTTTAGAAATTATTAAAAAATAAAAGTAAACTCATAATAAAAAAATAGCCCATCACTGTGGGCTATTTTTAAGGGTTAATAACTATTTTTAAATTAAACCAATAGTTACCATTCTATCAGCCCATTCTTGTATCATCTTATCGCGTTGCTTAACGTATAAGACATGTTTATAGACTACTAACGCTGTTCTCCAACTCTTTATCAAAGTGTGAGAGCTGAGCTTCAATCCACTTATGCTCGTATTCCATTTCATGTGAAGCCGTTGAAAGGGTAGCCCTAATACCATGCCCTGTTAATCGATTCTTAAAACCCATACGTTTAAGGGCAGAATTAAGGGTAGCTTCATTCATCATTAATTCAGGATGATAGTGATGGCATAAATAAGGGTTATGTTTATGTCTTCTTGAGTAAATAGACAACATATCCAAATCGGCGGTAGGATTGATTTCAATGGCACCCCTTGACTCATCACCATAGAGCTTATTGAGTTTCCAAGTTTTTCAATGCTCAGCATATTCAGCAAAGGTAGGTGCTTTGGAACATTCAATCTCTTCTTTATTGATGGTTTGTTTTGGATTTGCAATAAGATTATTCTTATAGAGAAATCTTTTATCCTCAGCTAACTGTCTGGCCTCTTTCAGACCAAGAAATGGATACTGATCTAACGTCAGATTATGCCTTTTACCACCCTTCATCACCCTAAACTTAAATGATTTTGTACCAGTAGGGGTAATATTAAGAGACAAACTGGGAATATCATATAATTGATAATCGGCTTTTTTAGGTTTTGCTTTGCGAATAACTGCATCTGTAAGCATGATAAATATCCTCAAACGTATTCTTTGAACGAATTAAATTATCAGGCTTAAAAAGTTGAAAACAGTAAAAAATGCAAAATGCCAAACGAAGTGCCAAAATGAGTTAGTTTTTAGTCATTCTTAATAGACTTTAGCAATCTATAAAGAATTAGAAGAATTCCTCAAAGCCAGTAGGAATAACGTTTAGTAGACTTTATTGGGTTTTTTTAAACTAGAGATTGGAGCGGAAAACGCGGTTCTAATTAGATATTTATCTTATTGATTATAAATAATTAAATATTTTAAAGTGATAAATGTGTACAAATATCTGTACGGATAATCCTGCATTGTTAGTATAGTTTAGTATATGTTCACTTAATTATAGATGAATTAGTTTGTATATATTTGTAAGGCTTGTTCAAAATTAAATGGAGTGGACATATGTCATTTCCTTTTTGAAGTATTTTATCGAAATGACACAAAATTTCTAACATTTTCGTTATAGATATTAGTACATGACTATAAACAAAGTAAAAATAAATAAAAAAAGTAAAAGCCAAATTGATGGCTAAAATAATTCTAATCTAATCATAATATCATTTAAAATAACCTGAATAAAACTTGCTGTCTTTTTTAGTCGGTGCTAAATTAATAAAACCTTAGTTAAATGACTGGGGTATGGATTTGAACGTCCATTTTAAGAAGAAAGGTCCGTCATAGATACACTTATCTAGTGGTAAGTTGTGTCTGTTTTATGGCGGGCTACTTGTGGGACACCTTTAGGTGTGCCGATTCATTCTTCTTATCGGTCGTTCAATCCACTTGTAGCCCGCCTCCATACTGGAGAGGGCATTACATAAGGATATACTACGATGCTTAGCTCTTATCAAACAAGATCCCTACAAATTGCTATAAATTTTATTGGCAATTGGGACAATTGTTTTTATAATCTTCTAGTCATATTAATAAGAATAGTAGCTACTCAAAGGAGTTTGTGGTATGTTTTTTAACGCTAATGACACACATTTTCAATTGTTTTGGGATGAAAGTAACTCACCTAAACAATCAGATAATGACACTGCTCCCCCTCTAACACAAAATACAGCTGTTGCAACTAATACTAGCGATTTCACTGAAGCATTATCTGACATCAGCAACAAATTTTCTAGTTTATCAGGTAGTATTCAATCTTTAGACCCTTTTTCAACACTAGCCGCTGCTAATGAACTAAAAGCCTCTTTAGGTAAAAATAATGATCAAGATGAAGAACAAGCACAAACAGCCTTAGACAAACTACAGATATTATCTTTTACTGGTGTAGAAGGTATTTCCACGCCTTATGCGTTTGAAATAACATTAATCAACAAACATGTCCGTTTTGACATTACCCAACTCCTCAGTAAATCTGTATTTATAAGCTTTACCCCAGAAGGCAAAGCGGGTAATGGTGCACATGGTGTAGTGCAGAGTGTTAAACGAGGCCCGATTAGTCAGCATTATGCTATCTTCTCGATTATTATTACGCCACGTTTTACCAACCTTATGCGTCGTACTAATCAGCGCAAATTTATTGGTAAAACTGTTCCTGAAATAATCTCCACCATTTTAAATGATCATGGCATGCAAGAAGGTGCTGACAATGGATTTGAATTTAAACTCAAAGAAACCTATCCTGTACGTGATTTTTGTGTCCAATATGATCAGTCAGATTATGATTTTGTGAGTCGTCTTTGTGAAGAGGAAGGTATCACTTACACATTCACTCATACAGCCAATGCCCATAAAATGATCTTTACTGATGCCATGCCATTTTTTCCAAGTATAGCGGAAGCGGTTAAGTTTATGAATGACACAGGGATGGTAGCAGATACACAGGTATTAAAATACTTTGATGTATCCTTATCATCAAAAACGCAAACAGCTTCATGGCGTGATTATAATTTTACAACAGCCAAAATCCCAGAAGGAAGCAGTGAAGGTAAACAAAGCCAAAAAGGTAATCAAGCCACAGAGCCAACCCTAGAGCATTACGACTACCCAAGCTCAGGTATGGACAAAGCCAGAAATGAACAACTAGCCAAAATTCAAATAGAACGATTAAGAGCTAACCATCTAATAGGGGAAGGCTACAGTGATCGACCAGACTTTCATGCAGGCTACTACATCACCATTGATGGACATCCCACTCTTGACACAATGAATGCAGAAAAACCTTGGCTTATTACTCAAATCAAGCATAAGGCATATCAACCACAGGTTTTAGAAGCTTTTGCAGGAGCAGGCAGTGCTGCGACTACTATGCCAAGTCAACTTAATCACTATCTTGATATAGATACTGATTTAGAATTCCCTGTAGATGACCAACAGCAAGGTTATTTCAACGTATTCAATGCCATTCCACAAGAGGTTCCTTTTAGACCAACCTTAAGACATCCTCAACCAAAAATCCTAGGTAGCCAAACAGCCGTTGTTGTTGGACCCGCAGGCGAAGAAATCTACTGCGATGAATACGGACGAGTCAAAGTCCAATTTCATTGGGACCGTGAGGGAACAATGGATGAAAACTCATCCCACTGGATCAGAGTCGCCTCAAACTGGGCACATGATGGCTATGGCACTGTTGTGATTCCTCGCATAGGCATGGAAGTAACCGTAGACTTCTTGGAAGGCAATCCATCCGATCCCATTATAACAGGTGCCATCCATAATGGCATTAACAAAGTCCCTTATGATCTCCCTGCTAACAAAACCAAAAGCGTTTTCAAAACAAGCTCAAGTAAAGGCGGAGTCGGTTCCAACGAACTACGAATAGAAGATAAAGCAGGGCAAGAACAAATCTTTGTGCAGTCACAAAAAGACTTTGACCAATTAACCAAAAACAACCACACCATAGAAGTCAAGAATAATAGTCATCTACAAGTTCAAAATGAACACTCAGAAACCATCGTAAAAAATAGATATACCAAAAATGAAAGTGAGGAACACCATCTGACTCAGTTAGATCGTAAAACCCAAATTATGATGAATGACTATAAAGCAGTCACAATGAGTGATCATAAAACGGTGGGTACAATCATGACTACGCAAGCAGGGCAAGAGATTCACCTTAAAGCAGGGATGAATATCGTAGTGGATGGTGGGCTTTCTTTAACCCTTAAAGCTGGTGGTCAACATATTGTATTAAATCCCGCAGGTATTTGGATGACCATGCCCGTATTTACAGGGGGGGTATCTATGGAGGGAACACCTTCTATTGTTCCACCACCCTTAACTAAAGATAAAACAGTAATACCTACTGTGGCACCTTTAGTTAGTCCAAAACCAGGCAGTGGTATTGCCGATATTACCCAAGTAATGCAAAGACAATCACTGGATAAACCAATGGACTTTAATATTCGTCTTACAGATATTCCTGGTGAATATGGTTTTCCATTAATTGATACTCCATGGGAAATTTTACACCTACCCGATGGACCTAGTGAAATTAGCTATGCCAATGAAGCAGAAGAAACATTATTATTCTCAGGCAAAACAGATGATGATGGTAAAGTAAATCTAACGGATGAAGAAAAGAAAAAATTAGAAGAAGTATACAAACAGAATCCATTTAATATATGGCTAAGATATCCAGCACACATGGTCAGACTAGTGGTTCATGCAGATTCTGAATATTTTAAAGAAGCACATTCGTTAGATGCGATGGGTTTCATGGATGGTGCCTCAAACTTAACAGATGCTTCCATAGTAAAGCGAAATGTATTAGAGCGTTTTAATAGCCAAGAAAAGCCAGCGGACAAAGCATACGACAGGTTAGTGCAAAAGAAAGACGAAACTTAAACGCAGCTTAAGCCATTAAATTAAATAAGTTACAAACCTCTAGCGCAACATCAGGTTAAGGAATATAGAAAATGAGTTTTAGGAATATAAAAAATCTTACCCAAATGGTAGGAGAAGATAACAAAGCACTACCTGCAGAAGCTAATCCAGATTTCTTTTTAAATGATGCTAATATTTATGCTCCAGTATGGTATAACAACAAAGTAGATTTTTTTACCACAGGTGAAAAATACTATACCCGTCTAGGTGAAGTAATAGACAAAGCTAAAAAATCAGTTTTTATCACAGGTTGGCAAATCAATTACGATATTCCCTTAGATAAAATTGATAATCCTAATGGTTCCACTGCAAAACACCGAGTTAATAGAGAGCAGTACGCAAGAAAAATAGAAGGTCTTGATGAAACAATAGCCATTTATCGTGAAAAGCAGAGGCTAGCAGGTGGTAAAGGTTATGAAGAATATATTGCAAATTTAGAGTATGAGAAGAGACGCGCGCAGCAAGCAGTAGATAGTTATGACAAAAACTGGATACCTGCTAGCCAAATTCATCGTACCCTATGGCAATGTTTACGCACAGCCGTTGAAAGGGGGGTAAAAATTTATGTAATGCCTTGGCTATCATTACCTTTTCCACAAAGTCTTTACACACGTTGTTATGAAACCACACTGGCTATTTTTCAATTAAATAGTGGATTACCAGAGCAAAGAGCTTTTTGTATTCCTTCAAGGCAACTTAGTGATATGGGGACCTTGGGTGGAGCTTTTTTTTCCCATCACCAAAAAAGTGTCATTGTTGATAACGAAATAGCCTATGTTGGTGGGCTAGACCTTGCCTATGGTCGTCGTGATAACGAAATGTTTCGTTTAAACTGTGCTGATCGTCATGGGGAAGATAGATACAATAACTGTATACCACCAGTAGACGAAGCAACCACAGATGATGCAGTAACTGTTATAGGCTTAATGCTTTCTACTTTTTTTGATACCAATACCCCCGCACGTTTTATTAATGCCTATGCTACAGTAACTAATATCAGTACACGTATTTCAAATTGGTGGAGTACACCAATGACCATTACCCCTTACCTATGGCTTAAAGACGTACTAGGTACATCAAAAAAAATAGGTGAAGATGTTATTGATGACATCATGAAAGACTTCCTAAAAATGATGCTCTTACTGATGAAGTTATCCCATGAACAAGCACAACAGACAGCAGCAGAACTATCAATGGAAGATGTTAAAGCAGGGCTTAACAACATGCTTGATCGTTTTAATACGGCAAAAGATAATGTCATTGGAGGGACTACAGGTGTATTGAGAGAAATGGGGGCATCAATAGGACTACCAACACAAACTAATAATCAAGATAACAAAGCCACTATACCCAGTACCTCTACAGATATAACAAACAACCCTACGACTGACCAAAGGCCAGTAGCTAAGTCAACAGTTACCAACCAAACAGAAACTGAATTTAATGCAGCAACGCTTAAAAAACTACAAACCATCTGGACAAAAATTGCTAATGATAAAGCTACCAGAGAAGACTATATTGAGATCCTACCAACAGTACTAGATTGGATACAAACAGCAGATTATGCTCGCTATGCTGCTGTGCTAGTAAACCTATCTATAAACAATATACCTTCCACAGATAAAGCGGCTGCGGAGCAAGCCATGATTCGCAGCCAAGAAATAATGTACAGCTTACTTTGGTACCTCTATGCTATCTTTGAAAAACGTGCATTAAAACAAAAAGAACCTTACTACTACCTTGCTAAAAAGCCGCAGCCATTATTTCCTAAAAGTGGTAAAAAACTCAAAGCTGATGCGCAACCACGGATGCCTTGGCATGATGTACATGTAGAGGTGCAAGGAGAAGCTGTTTATGATTTGGCACGTAACTTTATAGAGCGTTGGAATACTAGCCAACAATGGATTGAAGAAGTAACAGAGCCTGCTGATTTACCCATTGTCCAAACAGTAATGACATGGGCTACTTGCCTTTATGAAGAAAATGTTAACCAAACCATCAAAGATATGTTGTCATGGACTAGTGACAAATTTAACCAACTCGACATTGTAAAAGAATTAAAAGCAGAGTTAGCTGTAGGGCGACCAACCCCTCACTATATTGCAGGTGATTTACTACCTTCAGAGGCAAAACAAATTGTAGCCAAAGAAGGGCATGATGCTATTGTGCAAATTCTGCGCAGTGCTTCTAAAAAAATGGTACAAGCAGAGCAGAAAGCCGAGCAAAGTGCAGCTAACTACACCAAAGATCCACAAGTAAAAATGGGTACAGGCCCCCATAAAACCTATGTTAATAAAGTACAAAACAACTGCCAACAAGCATGGATTAAAGCCATTGAAGGATCACAACACTTCCTCTATATAGAAACCCAATTTTTCCAAAGTATCTTTGGCGCAGAATTTGGTTATCCTATCAACCATACCACCGTATCAGGGCCAATGGCACAAATAGAGCGAATAAATCCTAAATACAGCTACTACCTTGATCAAATTAACCTAAAACAAGCCCTTACCACAGGCAACTATCGTGATATCAACTGGGATAAATTCGCCGAAATAGCGGTAGATACCCGTAAAGAAAATATCGTTAATGACCTACTTAATGAAATATTTAAAGCGTTTAAATCCAAATTAATTAGTGAAGTATCGAAATTCGGATTTCAAGATAAAGCAGGGGATAACCCACAACTAAAAAATAAAATAGTAGAGGCGATGATAGCAAGGGTTGCAGATGCTATTAAGGAAAAACGCCCTTACCATATCTACCTAGTAGTTCCTGTTCACCCCGAAGGTAGCTTAAAAGAAAATACCCTTATGTACCAAGTGCATCTAACCATGCAGACCATTAGCTTTGGTACCAATAGCTTAATTAAAAGTATTCAACGGGAAATCTATATCCAAAAACAAAAAGATTTATTGCCAGCTAAAACCAAAGAGGCAATACAGGCTATTTATGATGAAATAGCAGAAATCGAAAGAAGAGGAACAACAAAACCTCCTTATATTGATGAAAAAGGTTGGACTGATTATTTAACCTTATTGAACCTTCGTTCATGGGAAGAACTTAATGGTATGCCTGCTACTGAACAAATCTATATCCATAGCAAACTCATTATTGCCGATGATAATGTGGCAGTTATTGGTAGCTGTAATGTTAATGACCGTAGTATGACAGGGGATAGGGATTCAGAACTAGCCGCCATTATCAGGGGCAAAAAAGAAAAAATAATTAACATTAATGGCCAAGATAAATTTGCAGTCAGTGAAGTGGTGCATAATTTTAGGGTGGATTTATGGAAAAAAATCTTTGGTTTGGCAATGCCTAAACCTCATCCGAATATTCAACCTGCTACAACCTTGCAAGATGTATTGCTACAACCTGCTGCCAAAAGCACTTGGGTGGCTATTCAGGAGATAGCTAATAGAAATACTAAGACATATAACACAGCATTCCAATTTATTCCGCAAAATATTAGCCATGTGCAAGTGGGCGAAAAAGCCCAAGAAGTGCCAGAGGGCTGTGAGCCTGACTATCCTAATCAAGATAAAAAGTTTTATCCCTTACGTTGCTCCGTATGGCCAACATGGGTCTATGAAGACCCTAATAGTTTAAGTGCCGCAGGGGAATTTGACTCAGTCATGCCCTTTGAGCCTGATTTTTGGTTAAAACCTTCCTTAAATAACTACACCAAACGCTATTTACAAGAAGACCCTTGGTATACCAAACTAACGCGTACCTTTAGCCTTAAAAAATACCCAAGGGGTGTGGAAGGTTTTATTGTAGCCTTGCCCCATGAGTGGACAATGGGTGAAAATAACACCTCACAAATTCATTTATGGGCGGTAGCACATAATTTAAACAGAGGTTTACCTTGGTATTATGGCATAGAAAACGACTATCGCTATATGGCCTCTTTACCTTCCAATAAACAGGAAAATTCAGATGCGTAATATATTAACCCCTTTAACTTTAGCCATTGCCTTAGTGAGTCCTTTACTACAGGCTAAACCTGCTGAAGAATGTTTAGGTCGTTTAGTCTTTACTGTACCTGATATTAATAATTTTGAATGGGCTGTGGTACAAGATGAAACTGCTTATTCTGCTTTTAGTAAGAAAATCTATACAGGTGACTCTAACTGGTATTATGACCAATTTCTTATTACATCTACAACACCTACAGAAAAACGTTGGTTTGATTATCAGTTTAAAAACTATGAAATAAGTCGTCGTGTACGTATTAATGGTATTGAAAAAGAGTTAGAAACTACTAAAAGTTTACTTAAACATCTAACTAAACTTAGAAAAAAACAGCAACAAGAACTGGCTCAAGGTAAAACATTTAAGCACTATGAGATAATTCAAGAAGAAGAAATTAAAAAATATCAATATGCAGTTAATAATTTACAGGAACAATTAGATTATTTAGCTAAACATCCGCTTATCAAAGTGCCTTTAGATTACCCTGATGCTTTTACCGTATATAACGATACCGCTTACTTTTGGCGAGATAACCGTATTTATACCTTTGCCAATACCACCCGTAAAGCTCCCCCTTTAAGTGAACTTAATCAACGCTTAGCAGGCTTTAGTCCAAGGCAACTAGGGGAAATCCCAAAAAGCTTAGGTTTTTGTTTCCCTTATGGTTTTATGGCAGATGCAGGCGACACTGACTACGAAATTAAAAACGCTTTTCGTTTTAAAGACCAACCTAATGTTCTTTATGCCTTCTACACTGGCACCGTCAGACATGGCAAAATCGATATTCTTAACAACCCCATGCTAGTTGAACTAGGTAAAGTGGCTAAATATGGTTTTGCTGACAATGGTATCAGCCTAAAAATAGCTAACTTCCAAGACCATAAACAACAACAGACTATTAGCCTAGGTGAGTTAGGTGAGATAGAGCTAACTATAGACAGTATGATAGAAAAGAACCCAGTAGACCCTAAAGACCCCGTTACTGCCTATATAATCACAGGGGCTATCAGAGACACCTATGACAACAAAGTAGCTGACAAAACTAAGCCTTATATAGGTTTCCAAATATATGGCTACCCTAAAAATACAGGCGAAGACTATAACCTACCCCAAAATCCTCCAACTCCAGAACAGGCCATAGAAAAAGTAATGCCACTTGTAAAAACGCTACGTTTAGGTTTACAGAGTAATTAATGGATAAAAAAATTATTAATATAAATATTAACCAACTTATTGTTGAATAATTAATTTAGGAATATAGAAAGTCAAATGTTTAACAAAATGAGCTTCTTTATAAAAGTACTATTACTTTTTATACCATTAAATGTATTGGCAGAAAG
>JBEBWU010000005.1:0-16522 GCA_040391985.1 Entomomonas sp.
CTTTAATAGGGTTATTAATTAATTTCTTTACATAGTCATATATGCTAGAAATTAATACATATAATATAACAATAGGTAATAATACAACCATCAAACCTATCATCGCTAAAGAAAAGAGAATTATTTTAGCTATATTGAATAGTTCGCTTAACAAATCAATTACCTTTAAAATGAACCAATATTTTTATTAGTTCATTATATATCTCACTTTAATAAAGTTGATATCAGTAAATCCTTTAAAAAAGGTGTAGTACGCCGTTAAAAATTATATTGGGTTTAATTGGCTTAGGAATATAGCTAATTAGTTTACATAATTAAAATGTCTAATCTTATACTTCTGCCCATTGGCGCAATAGGTTGTGGTAGTTACCACTTAGTTTGATTATTGCTGGATGATTAGGTACATCTTTAGTTAGCTCTTGAATAGCCATATCCATATCGAATAATAAACGACGTTGTTCATCAGAGCGAATCATACTTTGTGTCCATAGGAAAGAAGCATAACGAGTACCCTGAGTAACTGGTGTTACTTGGTGAAGGCTAGTAGAAGGATAAAGTACTAAGTCACCTGCTGGTAATCTAACTCGTTGTTCACCATAAGTATCTTGAATAACTAATTCGCCACCTTGATATTCTTCAGGTTCACTAAAAAACAAGGTAGAAGACACGTCAGTTCTTACGCGCAGAGGAGTGGTTTTAGGCTTACGAATAGCATTATCTACATGAAATCCATAAGTACCGCCACCACTATAACGATTAAACATTGGTGGAAAAACTTTATGAGGTAAAGCGGCAGAAATAAAAAGAGGATGATTACCTAAACGTTTAATAATTTCATCACCTAGTTCAATGGCAAATGGATCTTCTTCGTCTAGTTGTTCGTTATCCTTACTATTAATGGCTATATGACCCGCGGTTAATTGACCATTCTGCCAATTCGCTTGTTCTAAACGGGAGCGAATATAACTAACCTCTTCTTTAGAAAAGATATTAGGAATATGTAGTAGCATATAGGTTTTCCTTGGTTTGAGTAGATTGTTGCTGAAGAATGTCTTGATAGGCTTGTTGATCGGATAGATCACCTTCTTCAGCACAGCGAGCAAACATTTCTATAGCCATTTCTTGTAAAGGTTTGTGGGGTGATTGCCATAAGGCTCTAGCCATTTTCTGTAAGAAACCATGGGTAGCTGTTTGCATAGATTGTCTTAACCAGATAACAGCTTCATCCACTTTACCTTGTGCCGTCAGCACAGAAGCGTAACTACATTGACCACGAAAGTCTCCAGCAGAGGCTGAACGTCTATACCAGTTGATGGCTTTATCTAAATCAGTGGCTACTAACCAACCTTCTTCATAGAATCGACCTACTAAATTCATGGATTTAGCATGTCCTGTTTGCGCTGCCTGATAATATAAATCAAACGCTTTAGTTAGGTCTTTAGTAACCCCTTTACCTTTGATAAGTAGGTTAGCAAAATTATACATACCCCAATTAAGCCCTTTTTCAGCAGCCAGCTGTTAGTATTGAGCGGCCTTATTATAATTTATGGTGCAACCCCAACCATTTTCATAACAACGACCAAGCATATTAATAGCTTGTAGGTAGCCATTTTTAGCTGCAATGGTAAACCATTGTAATGCTAAGGAACGGTCCTCTTTAATACCATTTCCATCGAGTAGCATTTGGGCTAGTTGCGCTTGTGCTTTGGCATTTCCTGTTTTTGCAATGGCCAACACCAAGCTTGCTGCTTGGTGTGGCGTTTCTGCGGAAAATTGTATAAGGTTGTTAACAGCCATTAGAAACGATATTCAGCTGTTAGCTGTGCACCTTGTCCTGGGCCAGGTAAACCAAAACCACGACCGTTGTATTGGCGCCAGTAGTGTTTATTGAAGATATTGTTAATATTTAACCTTAAGTTAAGGTTTTTATTAGCTTGCCATGCAATGGCTGCATCATGAACAGTGTAACTAGGTACAACGGTTTTAGAAGCATTAGTCATGGTTGTACCACGACCACCTGGAATACTTCTTTCTCCAACATAACGAACACCATAGCTGAAGCTGATATCATATGGGAACTGATAAGTTGTCCATAAGTTAGCCGAGTTACGTGGTGTATTAGGTAGGGTAATACCATCATCCCAACCTTCTTGACCTTCTACTTCACTATCCATATAAGCATAGCCAGCAAATACCGACCAACGATTAGTAATATTGCCTGCTACACCTAATTCAATACCATCAGTTTTTTGTTTGTAGCTATAAGTTTGATCAGCTAAACCTGTTGTATCTAAGTCAGTAGCATCTACTTTAGTTCTAAAGATAGCAGCTGTTAAAGAAAGGCGCTCGTTAAATAAGTCCCATTTAGTACCTATTTCATAAGTTTTACCTTTTGTTGGAGATAAATCATCTCCTAAACTACCTGATGTAACAATACGAATAGATTGTGGTTGTTGGGCAGTACTAAAACTTGCATAGATACTACCATATTCAACAGGCTTAAAGATTAAAGCAGTACGATAGCTAAATAGTTTTTCATTCGAGCTGTCATTTTCGCCATCTGTCCAAGCAGATAATACACCACCCGTATTAGTACGGCTCTTCGTATCAGTGATTCTAGCTTTGTAATGGTCTTGACGAGCAGATAAATCTAATTGCCAATGCTCACCAAACTTAAGTGTATCCATCACATAGAATGCTTTGGTAGTAGCATCTGCTTTAATCTTACTAGTATAAGCAATTTCTTTGTTACCCGCATATTGTGAAGGTGGATGTGCAGGATCAATTGGATTGTTAGGAACCATTGAAGAACCATAACGTAAACCACCTGATTTATAATCTAGGTATTCTTTAGTAAGTTCCATACCTGCTACAAAAGTATGTTTGATGCCAGCAGTATCAAATTTCCAAATAATATTGGATTGATTGCTTAGTGATTGGGTATCTGTATATCGAGAAACACCTTGTAGACGTCTTAGTGAAGCATTTGAGCCACTAGGTGTTGTAACAGTATAGGTACGTTGTAATTGTGACCATACTGCTTGGTTATTGAAACTAACGGAGTCATTGAAATCGTGTTCAAATTTCCATGTTACACGATCAGTTCGCATATCTTCTCTATCTAAGTTACGGTAGCCAAAATAACCATCCCATTTAACACCATTTGCTTTGTGTGGGCGCTTATCAGATACAGTTGTTGGGATACCGTAATCGTAATTACCTTTATCGGTTAAATGTTCGTAAGAGAAAGTATTACGAGTATTGGTGTTTAAACCAAAAGATATAGATGGAGCAATACCCCAACGTTCTCTTTCAAACCAATCACGACCATCAATACCTGAATTATGCCAAACCATATTTAAACGAGCAGCAGTACCTGAACCAGCATCAATAACTTTATTGCCATCAAAGGTTAAACGTTTGTAGTCTGCTGTACCTACACCACCACTGATAGCAGCAAAGTCTTCTAATTTTGGTGTTTTATTAACCAAGTTAATAGCACCACCAATTACTCCTGCCCCCCAAGCAGCAGAACTAGAGCCTTTGATTACTTCTACTTGTTCAATATTGAACATGTCTGAACGAGTATAAAAAGCAGAGTCACGAATACCATCAATGTAAACGTTAGAACCACCATAAGTACCACTGTTGAAGCCACGAATGTTGATACTATCACCCACACCACCATTACCTTCACCTGAGTTAAAAGTAACACCTGGTACATTCGATAAAGCGTCTTCTAAAGACATAGCATTACGTTGTTCGATAACTGCCTTAGGCACTACAGTAATGCTCTGAGGAGTATCTCGTAATGGTTGAGTATATTTTGGTGAAGAGAGCTTTTTTGTTTGATAAGGTGTTTCTTGTTGACCTTCAATAGTCAGAGTATCAAGTTCGATAGCTTTATCTGCATTATCTGCGTAAGTTACCAAAGGTAAACTAGCTGATGCCATAGCTAGGCTCAGTGATGTTTTTGTATGTTTTTTCATAGTATGAAAGGGCTCTAATGTTAGTTATTTCTAAACTGTTATAGCGATATGAAACATATTTATTAAGGTTAAATCAGATGATTAGTCACTTAATCCGTAAATGCTAAATATAATGATTCTTATTTAGATATGCAATAATTTTATACAATTTTTATTTAACTTTTTGAAATTAAAGTATTTTTATTTTTGCTTGTTAATTTAAAGATATATAACTTGTATAGAAATAACTACTAATCATCTTGTTCAGGATTATTTTTAGTCGTAAAAGGAGTTAATTGATAAGCAAACCAAATAATAGATATACAGAAAAGACTGATTAAAGATAAGTTAAAAGCTTGTCGATAACTATTTTTTTGTAATGTCATAAAAGAGGTTACATAAACTGTTTCGCAGGCTCCATTGCCTGTATCTGTGCGAGTAGTACTTGTGTAACGATAGATCTGATTGGCAGATGCACCATAGTTCGCAAGATAACCAGAAAAAGAAATTTGATCTCCAATATTTACATTTCTTAACTGCTCAGCTAATTGAGGGTTATCAGTAAGTAAATGGTTGTTAGAAAGTTGTTCATTGATAAAGAAAAAAGATTGTGTGGCTTGTTGCGCTAATTGTTTTGCTTCCTCTAAGGTTTCAGCATAATACGTTTTATTGTCTATGAATCGAGCAAAACAAGTAAACTCACCACTCCAAAAAGTTATTTTCTTATAACTACCTCGAAAGGCATTATCTCCCCAAATAACACAGAGATCAGAAACATTTAAGTCTTTATCGATTCTTGCCATAAACTTTTTTCTGGCATTATATTTACTAACTACAAGACCATGCAGTGTATATTCATAGACTGGGTCTATATAAAAACGGAATTCTTTAGTGTTTACATAAAAGGGTTGTTTAGAGGAGACTGTTTGTAAAGGTGCTTCTTTTAATAATGGATTAAGTGCATTAGGTGAGGGCAATGCATTTCTGTAAAAGAAAAGGCATGTGGTTATAAACAAATTAATAATTAATAAATAACCAAGATAGCGTTTCACTTAATATACCCAAAGTTTTAAGTTTTATCTTAATAAAGATAATGAAAATTGTTATGTATTTTCTCTATTTCAGCAAGTTATTTGTTATTAATAAATAACATTATAATCTATTCACATTGTTTAAAATGAAAGGGTTTTAATTATTAAAGAATACAATGGTGGAGTAGTTATATAGATTACTCTATGGAAATATTCTGTATATTGTCTTATAAGTTAAGAATAACCCACAAACTAATAATATCTAAGTATTTGATATAAAAATGAAATTTTAGTTAGAAAGATAGTAAGACTTTATTTTTATTAATATTTAACTGGCTTTAAAATAAAACCTTCGTTGCTTATTTAATTCAATCAATAACTCTTACTCATTAGTTCAGAACTGTCATTACGGTCTCTGCAAGGACAGTTCTGAAACTTTATGAAACTCTAGTACATCTTTATATTGATATGATAGTTTGAAACAACAAAGTTAATGGCCATATATATCATTTTCAAAATATTTACCTTGAATCTTTTGATATGTACCATTTTTTCTCAATTCTTGTATTGCACTATTTAACTCATTAACCAATGTTACATTGCCTTTCTTAACAGCAACACCAATTCCCTCACCAAAGTATGCTGGATCATCTAAAACAGGACCAACAAAATGATAATCACTACCGTAAGGTTTTGCTAAGAAATGAATTTCTAATGGTATTGCATCACCTAAAGTTCCATGAATATGATTAGTTAATACATCCATTAAAATTTCCATTTGTGTTTCATAGTTAATAACACGAACACCCTTTTTAGCAAGTACCTCTTTGGCATATAGATCTGCTGTTGTATCGTTTATCACACCAATCTTTTTACCTTTCAATTCAGAGAAATCATCACTCTCTAAATTTATATCGTTTGATACCATTAAACGTACAGTAGAAAAGTAATACTTTTTACTAAAACTTACTAAAGACTTTCTAGACTCTGTAATAGATATAGATGACATAGCCATGTCTATTTTACCATTACGTATTGCAGGGATTAAATCATCAAACTCGTATTCAACCCATTGACATTTTGCTTGTAATAACTTACAAATTGCTTCACTAAGTTCAAATTCAAATCCTGCAAACTCTCCCTCATCATTTTTGTAAGCAAATGGATGATAACTCGACTCCATACCTATTCTAAATACTCTTTCCGCAGCGGCAGGAAATATTAAAAAACAGGTTAAAAATAATGTGAGTAAAAGTCTCCATTGATAATTAACACTAAATAAAACTTTATAACTACTATTGAACATATTATTTTTTCCAGAAACTTTTTAATGAACGAATTTTCGCAAGAATACCGCCTGTTACATTAAGGGACAGGTTGACTTTATCTAAATTTCTTCTTACAACACTCTGCTGTTTAAGTAACACAGGGTTAGCATAAATCCGATTAGCCATATCAATTGCAGATTTAATTTGACTATGTAAACGTTCAGGCTTACATGGCAATATCAGATAACGGTAAAGTTTTGCTTCATTAATCAAGCTGATAATTTCTTGATAATCTACGCCTGTTTTATTTACTAACCCGATCGCAATTAACTCAGGTAATTCTTGTTTTAGAAGTTTTAAAAAAGTCGCTTCATCTTGGCTATTTTCTGTATCATCTAAACTAGAAACTAAGACTTTTACAGCATTTTTCTCAAAAAACTCTATAGTTTCTGCTTGTGTTGTTACATGCACAAAACTTGTACTTGATTCTTTATACCCTGCTTGGATAAGTTCAAATAACTGCTTATCTTTACATTTGATAAGTACTATATTACTTTCAATAATCTTACTTTGAAGCTCTGAGATAACAATAGAAGTAGCTTCAGAGGATTCAATCACCTTGGTAACTTCTGTAAAAACACTAACAGCTTCTTCGACAACACTCTGAATCTCTTGATTACTCCAAGGTTTATTCAGAAAACGAAATACTTCTCCATCATTAATAGAACCGATAATAGCTTGTAAATCTGAAAACCCTGTTAATAATATTCTTACTGTATTAGGTGAAATTTCTTTTGCATGTCTCAAGAAATCCACCCCTGTCATTTCTGGCATACGTTGATCACTAATCACAACGGCAATATCTTTATGCATTTTTAAAACTTTCAATGCATCTAAGCCATTTGTTGCTGTGTATACCTCATACTTAAATCTAAAAATTGCTTTTAAAGAATTTACAATCCTTTCTTCATCATCCAGTAATAATAACTTTACTTTCTTGACTTGAACTTTTTTAATTCCTGCCAGTTGCGGATTCGATATAGATGAAATATTTTTCATAAACCATGCTCCTACACAACAGCCGCATCTACAATATTAGTAATAGGTAGCGTAATAGTAAATTTTGTACCTATACCAATAGCAGAGGTCACCTTAATATCACCACCATGATCTTTAATAATTTTATAAGAAATAGAAAGTCCAAGACCTGTACCTTTACCCACTTCCTTGGTAGTAAAGAATGGATCAAAGATTTTTTTCGTTAGCTCTGTTTCAATACCCTTACCATTGTCAGTAATAGTAATTGCTATAAAAGACTCATCTATTTTTGATGTAATTATTGTAATGACACCAATACTATCTTCTGTAGCATGTATCGCATTAGTAATAATATTTAATAATACTTGGTTAATTTGTGAAGCAGAGCATTGAACCTTAGGTAACTCGGCAAAACGTTTAATGATATGTCTCGTTTTAATATCATGTTTTGCTAATACTAATGCACTTTCTACCGCTTCATTTAAATCAGTAAATGTAACTTTGTCTTGATCTAATCGACTAAAATTACGTAGATTCACAACTAGATCACGAATCTGATCAACACCATAAATACCATCTTTAATTAAAGATGACATTTCAACTACCATTTCACTACCTTGGCCATTTATTTTATCTAAAGCATCTACTGCCATAGCAAATTGCTGTGCAGTTTCTGCTTCGGTTGCATGTTCAGATTGCATTAAAGTGATTAATTTTTCAGAATCAGCAATAAACTGTTGTAGAGGACTATCCACTAAATTAGTTTCTAGGGTTTCTAAAGTACTACGTACATAAGCCAGTGGCGTATTAATTTCATGCGCAACCCCTGCAACCATTTGTCCCAAAGAAGCCATCTTTTCTGTTTGTACTACCATGGCTTCAGAGTTACGTAACTCTTCCATCATGTTAGTTAATTTAGCTGTACGCTCTTCAACACGATTTTCTAAGTTTGTATTTACTTCATTTAACTGTCTAAATGTTAGTAATAAACGAATAGCAAAGAAAAATACAACCAATAAGAGAAACACTGCATAAACAACCAACAATGTTTTATACAATTGTACTTGGCTATTATTCTGAGTAATTACTCCATCAATCTCTGCAGATAATTTACTAACTGATGCTTTAACTGGAACTGCTCGTAATTTTTCAAGAGACTCATCCACTTGTGATTTATACTCTAAAACGTTATTTGATTCTTTTGCGAGTGTTAGAGAGATATCCAATAAATTATTAATTGCTTTTATATATTCAGCTTTATTGACAGAAGCATTTTTCTTTATAGCATTGTTTGCTTCTAATTCGACATTATCTCGTAACAACGCAGCAAGGTTTCTAAAACCTTTTGCAGTACCAGAAGCTTGCTTTTTTAATTCATTACTTGGGAATAAATTAAACTCCAATAACTGGTCAACAACGTTACGGGCCTCTGCTTCCATACGGAAAAGTGTTGCCTCTGTACCAACAACGGGATCGTCAGCTAATGAGTGGATATCATTATTAATATCAAATACATTATCAATAGATTTTCTTAACTGATCATTTTGTAATTTGAATGATTTGATAATATCTTTTTTCACATTAATATTATTTTTTAATTCAAGCAAATTTGCTAACTCTTTTCCTTGAAATAATACTTCAAACTCATTTAGCTGAGCATCTAAATAATTTATATTATTTTCTAATGCAGAATAATCCATATCACTACGAACACTGGCCATTAATGCATCAGAGTCTAAGTTACTATTTCCTTGCTGTATTTCAAGTAAGGTTCTTATCCCTTCTTCTTGTGTAGTTTGATTTACATTCTGAGTTTTTAACTGTAAAAATATAAGAATAGCTACAGCAGTAATACCTAACAATACGCCAACTATCCATTTAAAAAAATTCACGATATTTCTCCTAACCTATTTCTATACTTACTTGCACATACTTTTTGAACAAATAAGCAAAATAAAAACTTAATAAATTTACTAAAGTCTTTTAATTAAAATGTATTTGCTTCTAATGCATTGGGTGAGTAATCTGACTCAACAAACTCAACATCAAATTGATAAGATGACATTTGTTCATTTCTTAAACCGTGAATGGCATATCGTCCAGAAGGCAAATCATAATAAACATCCGCTACTTTCCATGGGATTTGTTTATGGTAGTATTGCTTGAAAAATGACTCTGCCACACGCCATAGCTGTCCTTTACTATCATAAATATCTTCATGCAGAATCTGCCAACTATCCTCATCAAAATAGAACTCACGTTTTGCATAAGCATGTTCTTGATCAGGTTTTAAAGTTGCAATAACATGCCAAACTCGGTGTAGTTCATATCGAGTAACATCAGGGTTAACATGATTAGGTTGAATAATATCTTTGTAAGTTAATTGGGGAGAGTCCATTTTATAATTATTATAAGGAACATAAATTTCCTTCTTGCCAACTAATTGCCAGTTATAACGATCAGGTGATCCATTAAACATATCAATATCATCAAAATTAAATAAATCACCTGTTGGTAAAGCTGTTCCATCATAAGCTAATTGTGGAGCTCGTCGCACACGTTTTTGGCTAGAAGCATAAGACCACGCCATACGAGGATTTTTAACTTGATTAAGGCTAGCCCAGATTAATATTCCATTTCCAGACAAATCAACTGGAGAAATAATTCGATATTTCTGTAATGCTAATGTGTCTTGATATTTATCATTATTAGCAGATGCTAATGCATGATGAAAAGCAAAACTTTCATTCACAATAATAGTATTGAAAGAACCATTCTTTTCTTTAACAATAAGCGCTACATTACCTCGTACCGTATCACCACGATACCTTAAAAGATGATTCCAAACTATCTCCAATCCATTTTTAGGGATAGGGAAAGGATAAACATTTTTAAAATGATCTAGCGCTACACCATTAGCTATTAACGTTGTCTGTAACGCGTTACTACGAACATCAGCAACTACACTAGATGGAACTGAGGCTGTACGATGAGAAGGATAAACAGGCATTTGATATGTCTTATATCGTTTAAACATATCTAACTGCCCCACCGTTAGATACTGTGAATACTGACTAACATTATCTGCTGTAATAATAAATAATGGTTTTTCAGAAGCAAAAGGATCTGTTAAAAAACCTGCATCATTAATAGTACCTGCAGAAACAGATAACCCTTCCCATGCAGGTATAGTACCTGCTGCATTACCTGCTTTTTCACCACCTAATGGTGTTAATGTTGTACCTAATTTTGCAGCCTCTTTTTCTGAAACTGCTGCTATTGTCTGAAAAGGTAAAAGTGACACCAATAACGCACTGACAATAGATGACAATATATGTTTATTAATTTTCATAGTGATGACTAACTAGTATTATGATTAAACTCCACCTAAATTTAATTAATACCTCTCCGTAGCAAATAAATTCTTATTTACTAAAAGAGTTATATAAATAATAGGTAGGAATTGATTGATATTTTTATCTTTGAAAAAATACTTACATAAATACCCTTAGCCCTCTAAAGAGCCAAGAAATAAGATTAGCAGTTGCTAACTCATATATAAGAGAACAATTAGTTATAAATAACTAATTGCTTTTCTCTAATAAAAACCCTCACTGGAGATCCCCTTCCCCTTTTTTATATCATTAAATAACCATGGATTAATAAGGCTTAATAAACTAAATTAGCTTTAAGAATAATATTACTGCTGTAACCTATGCAGAATTTCAATTTAAAAGATATTGATCCATCATTATTTACCTTAGAAAAATCTAAGGATTTACGCCCAAAATTTTAATTACTTTATACAAATTTAGTGATAGCCCCACTTAACTCAAATAAAAACTAAAAACAACAAAAATATGCCAAATAAAAAATTAAATTGTAATATAAAATTTTATATGCGACATTTTGTCATACTAACATAACTTTTATTTTTATATGATTAATTAATTCTATTATATTCATATAATTAATTAATCATTCTTTAAATAATCGTTTTTAATTCTCTATAAAATCCAAGTCATTGAGAAAGCAAGTAACTATTTGACACTGACCTTAATGAATTAACAAAACCAACTTTTCATAAGTTAGCTATAACAAATAAATTAATACTACCTTTGTATTTGTGAATAATTCCTATATTGAAGCAACAATCGCTGACAGTAATAGTGCATTATTATTTATTTTAATTATTCATACCTTTAAATATATCCTTATTTTATTTTCTATCTATTTCAAATTTTTATTTTGCGGGTATAGAAAAAAGCTAAACAAGTAGTCAATATAAAAAAAGGGGATAACTTTTACATTACCCCATTACCTAGTTAATAATTTTATAGTGGATGGAAAGTTAAAAAAATCTTTTAATAACCTTATGGTTAACGATGTAAAATTTCTAAAATCAGTTTTATCAGTAGAGTAAGAACTATCTGTTATACCTAATGTATATTCTTTTCCCTCTAGTTCAAAATAACCAATAAAGACTTCTAAGTGCCATTTACATTTGAGTTGTAATATTTTAATCTTGCGTAATGCTCGCCCCTTGCTTGGTTAAGGTGTTTTTGTAGGTAATCATAAAACTCAAGATTAGGCTCTATAGCATTGTTAGCTTTTTCGTGCTGTTGTCCTTGTGCGCTTCCCTCTGGTATTTTGGCATTTTTAAAATTAAAGTTTCTATAGTTGGCGGTGGTGGTTGCACTGCTTAGATTAATTTCAAAACGTTTGAGCACGGGATAATCGGCTACTAATCCCGTATCATTAATATATTGAAAAGAATTAGCATAACTAGGAAAAAAGTTATTGTTATCACTAAATAACATTAGATGATTAGTTAATGTGTGTTAATAGTATAAGTTAATGCCTTTTTCTTGGCATAAGCGATAAATAAAATGAGCTGTTGTTTCGTTGTACTGACAGCAAAACTCCCATTTTGGGTATTCTTCTTTTAATTTAAATTAAAAGTATATGCCTTGTTGGTAGCCTTTCTCAGTGAGTAGGATTGTTATTATTCCTAT
This sequence comes from Entomomonas sp., assembly GCA_040391985.1. GTDB lineage: Bacteria > Pseudomonadota > Gammaproteobacteria > Pseudomonadales > Pseudomonadaceae > Entomomonas. The sequence goes on from JBEBWU010000005.1 coordinate 12,321, forward strand.
AACAGATTTATCTATAAATGCGCGTTGTTGTGTTTCGTGGTTAAGATGATAAAAGCGCGGTGCTAGCATTATTTTAAATAAACTATAGTCTTTTACCTACTGCGCCACGCTTAACAAATAATATATTGCCATGTATGCCTTGATCTTTATCAGGGGTAAAGGATAGAAAAGCAGACTTACTTAGTAACTGGGTTATATCATAGCGAATATGATTAGAAACAAGGGTTACTTCAAAAATAAAACTGGTGTTAATGGCTTCGATACCATCAAAGGCTAAGACCTGTAATTTATTATGGTTAGTAATACTTTATATATCTAGGGTGTAAATTGTTTCATTGGCTGTATTGAACATTAGAATAAATCCTTTTGTTACTGGAATATTCCCCCATACAGCAATTAATAATAAATAGGGGGGCAAACTATAAGTGGGTTGACGAACCGAACCGAAACAATCGGCGAATTCCGAAGAATGCCTTACTCATAGCCTGCCATAAAAACGGACACACAAAAACACAATAGCTAATGTGTATCTATGGCGGTAAGTTTCGTTATAGGTCGTCAAACCTAACTCTATTGATTTAAATAGGGTGAGATAATAAACATCACACCAACATAAAAAATAAGTCTTTAAGCCTGTAGGATAGTTCTAGTATTGTTTGATTTTTCTTCAATAATTATTTTAGTAGTTAACAATTGATAAAAATATACTTAAATATCATTATATTAATTAATTTATTGAGCTTATAATGCTTTTTGATCTACGTTATATTTTGAGTTATTATTTAAACCCTTAAAATAATATATAGATTTAAGATTGTTAGAAATAAACGTTGTATAAAGGGACTGACAATATTTTCATTATTTTGTTAGTAAAAGCATCACAAAATACTCTCTATGGTCTCTTCACGTAATAGGTAATACTAATGATTAAAGATAACAATCTTTCTAGCCAGATAGATAATTTTTTTGTTGATCGTAATCAACGACAATATAGGTTAACGAAAAGAGAAGATATTGATGCAAACAGATTACTTAAGGAAATTAAAGTAGATATAAACCATGATTCTCAGCTATTTAAAATATCTCTCTCGTTACTTGAATAGCTCAAAAAGTCATGATTAATCAATTTATTACTAATGTATCTGAATTAAATTTTTATCAGCTTCAAGCAATAATACAGAACCCGCCTCGCTTATTTATGTGTGACTTTTCAATCGAGAATTATTATCCAGCACTTTATCAACAATGTAATATTGATTATCCAGATACTATAAAAAAATCAGTTACTATAAGGCAGGCAGAATTTCTCGCTGGACGTTATATTGCAAGTGTAGCATTAGAGAATCTGGGTATTCCAGTTGCCAATATTGCCATTGGCAAAAATCGTGAGCCTATATGGCCATCTGCTGTTGTTGCGTCTTTGTCTCATAATCGTCATAGTGCGTTATGTTTAGCGGCACACAGTAAATCATGCCATGCGGTTGGGGTAGACATTGAGAGAATAATCACCGCAGAGCGAATTAATGATATTCAAAAGGTATTTTGTAGTGCCGAAGAAGAGGCACTACTACGTCAATCGGGATTATCCTATTTAACAGCCATGACATTACTGTTTTCGGCTAAAGAGAGCTTATTTAAAGCAATTTATCCTAGTATTCAACGTATTATCGATTTTGATACAGCTTGTATTACTGAGATCAATCCTCAATATGGTAACTACACGTTGATGTTGAAGCAGTTCTTATCAACTGAACTACCTCAGTACCATCAATTTATTGGGTATTTTTATACATTTCCCGATACGGTGATTACATTGTGCTATTGGTAGCGAATTAACAATAATTAGCTTCCTCTAACAGGGATTTTTTCCCAGATTAAAGTTCCTGTTTGTGTAACACCGTTCATAAGAAAGGGTGGTGTCGATAAGAATAATTTACCATCTTCAAATCGAAAATAGCGTAATTGCTGACCACCAATCCAATTAGGAAAAAGGCTACCTTCAACAAGGTGTGTAATAGATTGGTTTTCGATATCTAATGTATACCGACCAAAATAACAGACAGAAGAAATAAAAGCATCTTTAATTTCCCCATGGCTAGCCATCGCTTGATCATCCTGACTAAACTTAGGACGGTCGGCACGATAGAGTTGTGCATTCATATTGCCATCAGCATCATAATTTAATCTGCCAATAACTTCTTTTCCTAATGGATAGCGCTTACTACCGTCAGGTAAATTAAATTCTGATGATACTAGCTGCCAAGCACCTAAAAAATGTGTTACATCAACCATTGATACCTCGTCTTTTAGTCATGCTGTAATAAAGGATTATAATTTCTCTAGCCATTGCTGAATTTGAGCAGCAAGAATATTAGAATGTTGGTGAATCATAGAAAAATGATCGCCAGTAACATCAACTGTTGCAACTTTTGGCGGCCATTGAGTTTGCCAGTTATTTCCTGATGGTTTTAGGAAGGGCAAGGGATCTTGACAGCGAATAGATAAAGTGGGCGTGACAATATCAGAAAACTGTTGTTCCGCAAGTAATCGTTGATACCATGCGCTTGCAATCATCTGTTCATCAGCTGGGGGCATTGCTGACCATAATTTGCCTAAAGATAGCATCAGTGCTTGCTGAAATTCTGGCGTCATGCTACCTGTTGAATAGCTATCAATTAAAATTAATCCAGCAGGGTATATTTCTTGAGCCTCTAGGTAGGTGGTAAGTGCGTGAGCCAAAAGCCCGCCACCACTGTGTCCTACTAACACAAACGGTTGATTATTTGCACTTTGTTGTATTGCATATTGGTAATATTCAAGTATTTGTTGAATGTTACAGGGCAATGTTTGTCCCACTGCAAAGCCGGGGTTGGAGAGAACCCAAACATTTCTTTGTTGCTTAAAATGGGAAGCAAAATCAGCATATTCAAAAACACCCATGGGTAAGAAAGGAGCAACACAATACAGTGATGGTTGGTTTAATCCTGATGCAAGTTTTATTGCTGGATTTCCCTCAAGTGGTAAACTTTCATGGGTGAAGTGTTGAGCCATATGGGCAATAGTGTCCAGTAGTTGCTTGCCATGTTCGAATTGCTGAGCACAAAATGCTTGAGAAACTAATTGTGAGAGAAGCGGCTGCTGTTTTTGATTAGACGATACTTTTAATTCAGCTGGTTGCATATTCTTATCTTTCTTAACTGAACTCGAAGGATGACTATCAATAGAGTTGCTTTGATTAATTTGTTGATATAAATATTCAGTCAGCGCCTTTGGCGTTGGGTAATCAAACAGTAGGGTTGGTGGCAGATCAAGACCAGTTATAGTGGCAAGACGCTCTCTTAATGCAGATACCATCATGGAGTCCAAGCCCATTTCTTGTAATGAACGGTCAGTCACTATTAATTGGCTATTTTCAAGATGCATAACTTTGGCAATACAGTTATTTACCGTTTCAGCCAAAGCAGGCTGACGTTTTTCATCTGGTAATAAAGCAATCGCAGAAATAAGGGAGTCGCTTTCAATAATAGGTAATTCGTTGGTTGTAGATATTGAGAAAGATAATGGCTGTACTATGTTACCAGCTTCCGTTGGGCCATCCAGCCAGTAACGTTGGCGTTGAAAAGAGTAGGTTGGTAAATCAATCAGATTAGCTTGATAAGGTTCGAAGGCAGTAGACCAGTTAATAGAGAAAGAGCGGGTATGCAACTTCGCAAGTGCATTTATTAGCTCATCATTATTCTGATTGCCTCGGGCAATCGGTGCTACAAATGCATCCGTTTTTAATGCATCTGGTTGCAGACATTGTGAAGCCATGTTGGTTAATATGGCATGGGGGCCAATCTCCACAAATGTTATATTGTCAAAGATATCACCATAACGCTCTGCAGCGCGGATTCCCTCAGCAAATCTTACGGGTGCGCGAACATGTTTAACCCAATAGTCTGGCTGACAGATTTGTTGTTCAGTAACAAGTTCACCAGTGAGATTGGAAATAATTGGTATTTGTGGCGCATGAAAATTGATGTTGTTGATTATTTGATAAAACTCATCTTGCATACCTTCCATATGTGGTGAGTGGAACGCATGACTAACGGTAAGTCTAGTTGTACGACGCCCTAACTGGGTAAAGTATTCAGCAATGTTTAAGGCGATATTTTCATCACCAGAAATAACGATAGATGTTGGCCCATTTAGTGCGGCAA
>JBEBWU010000006.1:0-16241 GCA_040391985.1 Entomomonas sp.
GTTTCTTTGGTAGTAGGTGTAGTATTTTTTTCGAGAGGATTAGGCTTATTAGATAAAGGTGAACTTGCATCCACAACAGGAATAGAATGAGGTTGGTTAGTACCACACCCTACCAAAACAGCCATTACACCTAATACTAACCATAATTTTTTTAGTTTAACTCTCATTTTTTAATCCTAAACATTAATAACCTAATATATTAATTTATCCAACCACGTATCCAATCAGTAGTAGAACCATCCGACTTAGTACATGATAACTCAGGTGCTGGTTCAGTCCCTTTTAAATAAGGCATTTGTACAGCATTAGGACACCCCTCTCCAGTACCTGCTCCTGTATTAGCATCTACCCAAGCGTAAACCACATTTTGTGGTATAGGTATTCTAAGTGAAGTAGGACGAGCCTCTTTCATAAAACTAGTCCAAACCTGCAATGCACCTGTAGCCCCTGTTAAAGAAGTATTTGAATTATCATCTTTACCGAGCCAAACAGTTGCTAAAATATCTTGCCCAAAACCTGTAAACCAACTGTCTTTAGATGAGTTAGTTGTACCCGTTTTACCTGCTAAATTTGTAGCGGCAGGTATTTGATTATAAGCTGAGCGTCCAGTTCCCTCACGCATATTACGTTGCATCGCATATTGCAATAAGTACATTACACCAGTATCAAAACGTTGTTGTGTTTCAAATGGATAACGTCCTAATGGTTCACCCTTTGCATTCAATACATTACGAATAGAACGGATAGGTGTATTATAACCACCACTCGCAATGGTTTGATACATGCCAGCCACATCCATTGGCGTCATTGAAGCTGAACCTAACAATATAGCAGGATAGGCTTGAAAATCTGCACTAACACCCAAGCGCTTAATTGTTTTTAATACATTTGGAACACCCACATCCATTCCAATTTTTACAGTAGAAACGTTATAAGAATGAGCTAATGCTTGATAAAAGAACACATTACCATGATAGCTTCGATCAAAATTCTGTGGCGTCCACTCCTTACCTCCAGCCAATGGCACAGAATAAGGTTCATCTTGTACAACAGTGGTTAATGTATATTTTTTACTTTCTAGTGCTGTTAAATAAACAGCTGGTTTAATTTGTGAACCAATTGATCGAATTGCATCAATGGCCCTATTAAACCCTACATAATTACGATCTGTACTACCAATCAACCCTAACAATTCACCTGTTGAAGGATTAGTAATCACCATTGCTGCTTCTAAATTTGCAGCACGTGTTCCTAATCTTTTTAAAGTAGCATCTAACGAACGTTCTGCTTTAATTTGAATAATAGGATCTAAACTTGTGAAAATACGTAAACCTTCACCCGTTAAATCCTCTTCATTATAATCTTCTCTTAATTGTCGTTTTACCAAATCAATAAAAGCTGGGAATGAACTGATACCTAAACGACCTTGCGGAATTACACCAAGTGGTGCTGCTTTAGCTTGTGTTGCTTCAGCCGCTGAAATAATATTTTGCTCTGCCAATACATCCAATACTACATTACGACGATCTGTTGCTAACTTTGGATTACGTCTAGGATTATAAACGGAAGGACCTTTAACCATTCCTATTAATAATGCATATTGTGGTAACTTTAATTCATTAATTGGTTGCCCAAAAAAATACTGACTGGCTAAACCAAAACCATGAATAGAACGTTGCCCATCTTGTCCTAAAAATACTTCATTTAAATAGGCTTCTAAAATTTCTTTTTTATCATAGTGTACCTCTAACAACAAAGCCATTATCGCTTCATTAACTTTACGCTTTAAGGTACGCTCATTGGTTAAATAAAAATTCTTAACTAATTGTTGAGTTAAAGTACTACCACCTTGAGTTAACTTTCCCCTAACAACATTTGTATAAACCGCTCGGCCAATGCCTATCATCGAAATACCATGATGTTTATAAAAGCGTTTGTCTTCTACAGCAACTAATGCTTCTACCAACTTTGGTGGAACTTGATCTAATTTAACTAAAATTCTATCTTCATTATGAGCAGGATAAACCCCACCAATCATCATGGGTTCTAATCTAATTAAAGGTACCACATTATTATTTTTATCAGTGATCTGATTAACATTATTACCATTAAAAGAAACATTAACTAACTTTGAAGGCTCTGCACCTTCATAAAATTGAAAACCACGAATATAGACAGTTACTTGATTAGCATTAACATTAATTTGTCCAACATTAGTAACACTATCTGCTGTTCGATAACCTAATGCATTTAATTCTGTGAGAAAATCTTCTTTAGAAAGTTTTTGGCCTTTAAATAATTCTAATGGACGTGCGTATACCTTAGCAGGGATTGTCCAACGTTTACCTGAAAACTTATCTTGTACCACTGAATCAAGATAAATAATATAAGGTGACACGATAACAATAGCCACTAAACTAAGCTTAAATACCCAACTAAAAAAAACTAGCCAGCGACTACGTTTCTTAGTCTTTCTTGTTAACTTTTTTCTCACTTTCTTCATGCAAGTTATTATACTGATTTATCTAATGAACAGATAACTTTTTAACACCAAGAAAATGACTCAAATTATTATAGTAATAAATTGCTAGTAAAAGATTTATAAAAAATAAGAAGGGGGGCTTCAGCCTGCCTAAACCAAAACCCCCAAATCGAAGATAAAAACAATAATACAAGTACTATGCCAATTCATAAAAACAATACTTTAATCCAATAAAATCAAATAATTATAAGGCAGTAACTTATTATTAATCACTCTACTATTTTACTGTATTGCTACAATACGCCCCAATCCAATGCCTCAAATAAAGATAGCGCACAAAAACAGGGCTCTCTTTCTTGTTGAAAAAAGTTACATAAATTTCATAAAATTACGCTATCATATATTGTAAAAGTTGGTAATAATGAGCTATACCAACTTATTGACACGGGAGCAACGTAAAATGCCATCATCAAAAAAACCAGTAAGAACCCCTCTGCATTTACTTCATGATTTAACGGACTCATTAGTTAACCATTTACAAAAGGCCTGTGTACAAGCACAGCAAGAATCAGAAAAGACATTAACTAAGCTAGAAAAACAGCGCGTTAAAATACAAGAGAAACTATTAAAGGCTCAAGAAAAGCTTAAAAAAGTAACAGAATCTGGCAAGTCAAAAGCCAAAAGTAAAGCTAAAAAATCCTTAGCTGAGTTAGAAGCTATTCATAGTAAATTACAGGTTCAACAAAAAAATCTTTTAGATTACGTTAGCACATTAAAAAAAGATTCTGCTAAAAGTTTAGACTTAGCTCAAGGAGTTTCTAAAGTGAAAGAACGTGTTATAGCTTTATTAGAAAAACCTGCAACAACACCTACTAAAGCAACAACTGCTAAAAAACCAGTAGCTAGAAAAACAACTGCTCGTAAAACAACGACTACAGCAAAAGCTACAACAGCTGCTGCTGCCAAAAAACCAACTACCCGTAGAACAACTGCAACGGCAAGTAAAGCTAAAACTACTAAACCTGTAGCCGCTAAACGCCCAGCAGCAGCGACTAAAGCAACTACTGCTCGTTCTACCACAACAGCTAGAACAGCAAAAGCCACTCCAGCTAAAACTACTGCAACAAAAGTAACTGCCAAAAAAGTTACTGCTAGCAAAACAACTACTGCAGCTAAAAAACCAACTGTAGCAAAAACAACAGTTACTAAAGCTAAAACTACTACCGCTGCTAAAACTCCAGCAACTAAAACAGTAGCAAAAAAACCAACCACAGTTAAGAAACCAACAGTAGCTAAAGCGACAACTGCTGCTACCAGAAAACCCGTTGCAGCTAAAAAACCAGTAGCTAGAAAAGCACCTGTTGCTAAAAAACCAACAACGACAGGTAATGCTTCTTAATTCATAAAATTAACTGAGGTTATTATGGCAAAACGTATTCAAATATCTCAACATGGTGATGTGGATGTACTTGAATACGTTGATTTTGAACCAAGTGCACCTGAAGCTAATCAGGTACAAATACGTAATCATGCCATAGGCCTAAATTTTATTGATACTTACTACCGCTCTGGTTTGTATAGTCCACCATCGCTCCCATCTGGATTAGGTACAGAAGGAGCGGGAGAAGTTATTGCTATAGGTGACTCGGTTACTCACTGCAAAGTAGGTGATCGAGTTGCTTACTGTACAGGGCCACTAGGTGCTTACAGTGAAATCCATACACTTGCAGAATCCCACATACTTCATTTACCTAATGATATTTCTTTTGAACAAGCAGCTGCTTGTTTATTAAAAGGATTAACAACTCAATACCTTTTATGCCAAACCTATCCTGTAAAAGAAGGGGATATTATTCTATTCCATGCAGCTGCCGGTGGCGTTGGCAGTATCGCCTGTCAGTGGGCAAAGGCCATTGGTGCTAAACTAATCGGAACAGCAGGTTCTACAGCAAAAATAGAACGCGCCAAAGCATTAGGTGCATGGCAAGTTATTAATTACCATGAAGAAGATGTAGTACAACGAGTTAAAGAGCTTACTAATAATGCTAAGTGTCCCGTTGTTTATGACAGCGTTGGCAAAGACATGTGGGAAAGATCATTAGATTGTTTAGCACCACGTGGATTAATGGTGAGTTTTGGTAATTCATCTGGTGCTGTAACTGGCGTTAATTTAGGAATTCTTAATCAAAAAGGTGGCCTCTATGTCACCCGCCCTTCGCTAGCTTGGTATGCAAATAGTCATGAAAAACTACAAGCAATGGCTAATGAGTTATTTGATTTAATTAGTAGCAAGAAAATAATAATAGATATTAATCAACGTTTTCCTTTAGCTGATGCAGCTAAAGCACAACAACAATTAACAGCCAGAAAGACCATAGGCTCTACAGTATTATTAGTATAAATTCACAATCTCTTTATTTAATCATTCAAATAAAATGACTGTTCCTATAATTTTTTAGACAAGATGAATGACTGAAAACAGTATAAATAACTAGGTTATTCAACAAAGTATAAAAAACTAGGGATAAGTTATATTATGCATGTGATAATAATGGCAACATCAACTGATTATTCTTTAAAGGATTTTCTTTTGCTGCATAAAAAAACAAAGTAGTATCTTCTTCATTATAGGGTTCAACAATAAATCCTTCTTTATTAATTGGAGTAAACCCTAATACTACTTTCATCGTTTCATCACAGGCAAGTTCAGACAATACTTTTACTAAACTATGCTTGGTTTCTCCAAAAATATCATAACAAATCATTGTGTCATCATCATACTCAACAATTGCCACAAGCTCTGTATCTTCAAAATAATAAATACTATCTGCCATAAACTGTGAGCAGTAAAACATTAACAATCCAAAATTATTTATCATGGGCAACAGCGCGAATATATTAGATTGATTATAAGCGCTATAAAGAGTCTCTTTATCTGCTAATAGCTTCATATTAAGTTTACGGATTCTTCCCTTTTGCTTTTGAACCTTTATGCTATATTGATATTCTTTTGTTATTTCAAAACCATACTTTGGGTAAAAATCTACAACAGTATTGTTTGCATATAGATAAATAGCATCTGCCTGCTCTTGCCAATCTTGCAAAATCCTTTTTATTAAAAAATTGGCTAACCCTTGTTTTCGATAAGCAGTATCTGTCATTACCGTACCAAGCTGAATATAAGTTTTAGGCTCACCATGCCATTGTGTTCTTATAATATTTACAGAGGCGTTAGCTACTAACTTATCATTATCAATTAAAATATAAGGAATATAATGATCTCCCCAATATCCTTGTTGATACCACTCTTCAAAACTTAACCCAAAAGTTTTACTAGCAAGCTGATTAAAACTTGTTCTTAAAAGTGTATTATCACGAACATTATGAGTGAACAAAAATTGTTTGCCATGCAAAATTATTTTTTCAAACATATAAAATTACTTTAAAAAAAACTTAATTATAGAGTCTAGTGAATGATGGATATCTAATACTTTTTATACTAGTAACTAGTTAGCGAATAATCTTACCTGTTACTAAATCCGTTATTTGGCTAGATTTTCTTTCCTTACCAAGTTCACCATTTAGTACAGCATCTAACTCACCATGAAAGTATTTTTCTACCATGAGTCTATTTTGAGCACTAGGTTGGCCTGCTAAGTTAGCAGAAGTAGAAACGATTGGCCCTGTTAGATCACATAATGCCTTAACAAGAGGATGATTAGTTACCCGTAAAGCAACTGTTGCGTGAGTACCTGTTATCCAATCAGGTACTCTACCTTGATGAGGGACTAACCAAGTGAAGGGGCCAGGCCAACTTTGCTGTAATTTAGCGAATTGCTGTTTAGATAAGTCATGCAAAATAAAATCAAACTGTTCAATTGTGCTAGCTATTAAGATCAACCCTTTTTCTACAGGACGCGCCTTAAGCTCTAATACTCTTAATGTTGCTTGCTCATCCCAAGGGTTACAACCTAATCCCCATACACCTTCTGTAGGATAGGCAATTACCCCCCCTTGTTTAATTAGATGAGCAACTTGTTGTATTTGCCAATCACTTGCCATTATTTGTGATAACGAACCGAAAGATCATGTACAGCATTAATAAATGCCGCAGCGTTATCAGGATTTACTTCTGGTGTAATACCATGTCCTAAATTAAACACATGCCCAGAACCATTACCATAACCAGCTAAAATACGACCCACTTCCTCACAAATAGCTGAAGTGTTTGCATAAAGTACAGAAGGATCCATATTACCTTGCAAAGCGACTTTATCACCTACTCTTGCTCTTGCCTGTTTAATATCACAAGTCCAATCTAAACCTAAAGCAGTAGCACCTGTATCCGCCATTGCTTCTAACCATTGGCCACCATTTTTAGTAAATAAAATAACGGGAACCTGTCTACCCTCATGCTCTTTAATAAGTCCTTTTACTATTTGCTGCATATAGGATAGTGAAAATTCTAGGTAAGCATTAGATGCTAAATTACCACCCCATGTATCAAATATTTGAATCGCTTGTGCACCTGCTAAAATTTGACCATTCAAATAATTAATAACTGAACGTGTTAATTTAGTTAACAAGGCATGTACGACTTCTGGTGTATCGTAGGCCATGGCTTTAATTTTACGAAAATCTTTACTGGAGCCACCTTCAACCATATAAGTAGCTAATGTCCAAGGACTACCAGCAAAACCAATTAATGGTACACGGCCATTTAATTCTTTACGAATAGTACGTACAGCTTGCATTACATAACCTAAATCCTGCTCTGTATCGGGAATAGGTAATGCATTTACATCTGCCATATTACTAATAACTTTTTTAAAGCGAGGACCTTCGCCTGTTTCAAAATATAAACCTAATCCCATTGCATCAGGAATAGTTAAAATATCTGAAAACAAAATAGCAGCATCTAAAGGGAAACGTTCTAAAGGCTGTAATGTTACTTCACAAGCTAATTCAGCATTCTTGCATAAGCTCATAAAATCACCCGCTTTATCACGGGTTGCTCGATATTCTGGTAAGTAACGACCTGCTTGACGCATCATCCACACAGGCGTCACATCAACCGGCTGCTTTAACAATGCTCGTAAAAAGCGATCATTCTTTAACTCTATCATTCGTACACCTACCAGTTATTACAAGAAAATATTAGCGTAACCCTAACACATCTTGCATATCGTATAAACCATTTGCTTGATCTTGCAACCATAATGCTGAACGCAAAGCACCATTAGCATAAATCATACGATTAGAAGCTTTATGAGTAATCTCTATACGCTCTCCTTCCGCTGCAAAAAGTACTGTATGATCTCCTACAACATCACCTGCACGTACTGTTGCGAAACCAATAGTTTCACGTTCACGCGCACCTGTAAAACCTTCTCTACCATAAACGGCAACATCTTTTAAATTACGGCCTAATGCATTTGCAACCACTTCACCCATACGTAATGCAGTGCCTGAAGGTGCATCCACTTTGTTACGGTGATGTGCTTCTAATACTTCAATATCAACATCTTCACCCAATACTTTTGCCGCTACATCAAGCAATTTAAAACATAGGTTAATACCAATACTATAGTTAGCAGAAAATACTATTGGGATTTGTTTAGCTGCTTCTGTAATTTGTTGTTTCTGTTCATCAGAAAAGCCAGTAGTACCAATGATAATAGCTTTCTTAGCCTGTACACAAAGCTGAATATTTTTCATAGTTGCAGTTGGCTGAGTAAAATCAATCAATACATCAAAATTAGCTAACTGATTTTCTAAAGAAGTATCAACCGTTACATCTATTTTGCCAACACCTGCTAACTCACCAGCATCCACACCCTGTAAACTACTATTAGGTTCAACAATAGCAGCTCCAAGGATAGTTTTTTCATTATTACAGACAGCTGCTATTAAGTTCTTTCCCATACGCCCAGCGGCGCCTATCACTGCTATACGTAACATAGTAATATCCTAAGATTTAAAGCTTTCAAAAAAGTTTTTAACACTTTCAAACCAACCAGTGGCTTGTGGACATTGATGGGTTGCACCATCCATCGTCTCACGTAACTTTTCTAACAGTTCGCGTTGTTCTTTATCTAGCTTAACGGGGGTCTCAATGATAATTTTACAGAGTAGATCACCTACAGAACCACCTCTTACAGGTTTTATACCCTTACCACGTAAGCGGAATATTTTTCCTGTTTGAGTACCCTCAGGAATTTTTAACTTAACGCGGCCATCTAAAGTTGGTACTTCAAGCTCTGCACCTAATGCTGCATCAGGAAAACTAATCGGTACTTCACAATAAAGATCTCGACCATCGCGTTGGAATATTCTGTGCTCTTTAACGTTGATAACAACATATAAATCACCTGCTGGCCCACCCATCGTGCCAGCTTCGCCTTCGCCAGTTAAACGAATCTTATCGCCAGTATCTACCCCAGCAGGTACTTTAACCGCTAAAGTCTTAGTTTCTTGAACTCGACCTTCACCATGACAAACATTACAAGGATCTTTTATGGTCTTACCGCTACCATGACAATCTGGACAGGTTTGTTGAACAGAGAAAAACCCTGCCTGCATTCTTACTTGTCCATGACCACCACAGGTTTTACAAATCTCTGGAGAAGAACCCGCTTTTGCACCACTACCATGACATGTTTTACAGTTAACATAAGTAGGAACTTTGATAGTGACTTCTTTACCTTGTACAGCTTCTTCTAAGGTTAAATCTAAGGTATAGCGCAAATCATGCCCACGCTGTGCACCGCCCCTACCACGACGACCGCCACCATCACCAAAAATATCACCAAACATATCAAAAATATCAGAGAAACCAGCACCACCGAAACCGCCACCACCCATTTGAGGGTCTACTCCAGCATGTCCATACTGATCGTAAGCAGCACGTTTTTGACTATCAGACAAAATTTCGTAGGCTTCATTTGCTTCTTTAAATTTTTCTTCAGCTTCTTTATTGTCAGGATTACGATCAGGGTGATACTTCATGGCTACCCTACGGTAAGCCTTTTTTAACTCAACTTCTGTAACTGTCCTTTCCACCCCAAGAACTTCATAGTAATCGCGCTTTGCCATAACCTCTATACCTGATAACTCTGCTGTCGCCAATAAATAAAAGTGCCACAGCTTAGATGATTTTTTAATAAAAAGAAATGAATAACTATTTTCTTTATTAAGAAAATATCCCCTTTACAAAGACACAAACGCGGGAGAGTTAACTTCCCGCGTTTGCTATTTCATCATAAAGACCAATCCTATTGGTTATTTGTCTTTATTATCTTTTACTTCTTCAAACTCAGCATCTAATACATCATCGCCTTGCTTACTTTGTTCAGCGCCTGCACCAGCATCCTGAGCTTGCCCTTGAGCTTGATCTGCATAAGCTCGTTGGGTGATTGGCATCATTAAGTCATTTAAGACTTTAACTTTAGCTTCAATTTCATCTTTATTATCTGCTTTAACTGCTTCTTCAACATCAGCAATGGCTTTTTCTAAAGATACTTTTTCATCTGCTGTTACCTTATCACCTAGATCAGTGATCATTTTACGTGCCGCATGGGCTGTTTGATCACCTAAGTTACGCGCAGATACTAACTCTTCAAACTTACGATCTTCTTCCGCATTCGCTTCTGCATCACGTACCATTTTTTCAATCTCTTCATCAGAAAGACCAGAGTTAGCCTTAATCACGATAGATTGTTGTTTACCCGTAGCTTTATCTTTTGCTGAAACGTTTAAAATACCGTTCGCATCAATATCAAAAGTTACTTCAATTTGTGGTACACCACGTGGAGCAGGTGGAATATCAGCCAAATCAAACTTACCTAATGTTTTGTTTTGTGCTGCTTGCTTACGTTCACCTTGTAACACATGAATAGTTACTGCATTTTGATTATCATCTGCAGTTGAAAATACTTGCGATTTCTTAGTAGGAATCGTGGTATTTTTATCAATTAATGGCGTCATTACGCCACCCATGGTTTCAATACCTAAAGTTAATGGAGAAACGTCTAGTAATAATACGTCTTTCACATCACCAGATAGTACAGCACCTTGAATAGCAGCACCCATTGCTACTGCTTCATCAGGATTCACATCACGACGTGGCTCTTTACCAAAGAACTCAGTAACCTTTTGTTGTACTAAAGGCATACGAGTTTGACCACCTACTAAAATTACTTCATCAATTTTACCTGCATCAAGACCAGCATCTTTTAAAGCAATCTTACATGGTTCAATAGTACGTGCTACTAAATCTTCTACTAAAGCTTCTAACTTAGCACGAGTCACTTTCACATTTAAATGTTTAGGACCTGTTTGGTCAGCCGTAATATAAGGCAAGTTAACATCTGTTTGTTGGCTAGAAGAAAGCTCAATTTTAGCTTTTTCTGCAGCTTCTTTTAAGCGCTGCATTGCTAATGGATCACCTTTTAGATCCATACCATTTTCTTTCTTAAACTCATCCGCTAAATAATCAATTAAACGGATATCGAAGTCTTCACCACCTAAGAATGTATCACCATTAGTAGCTAACACTTCAAACTGGTGCTCACCATCTACCTCTGCGATTTCGATTACTGATACGTCAAAAGTACCACCACCTAAGTCATAAACGATAATAGTGTGGTCACCTTTCGATTTGTCCATACCATAAGCAAGAGCTGCAGCTGTTGGTTCATTAATAATACGTTTAACATCTAAACCAGCAATTTTACCAGCATCTTTCGTTGCTTGACGTTGGCTATCGTTAAAATAAGCAGGTACAGTGATCACAGCTTCTGTTACTGGCTCGCCTAAATAATCTTCAGCCGTTTTTTTCATTTTCTTTAAAACTTCTGCTGAAATTTGAGGAGGTGCCATTTTCTGACCATTTACCTCAACCCAAGCGTCACCATTGTCTGCTTTAACGATTTTATAAGGCACTAATTTAATATCTTTTTGAACTACATCTTCATCAAACTTACGGCCAATTAAACGTTTTACCGCAAATAAAGTATTATGAGGATTAGTTACTGCCTGACGTTTAGCAGACTGACCTACTAAAATTTCGCCATCATTAGTATAGGCAATAATAGAAGGCGTAGTACGCGCACCTTCAGCGTTCTCAATAACCTTTGATGTACCATTTTCTAATACAGACACACAGGAATTGGTTGTTCCTAAGTCAATACCAATAATTTTACCCATTTATACTTCTCCTGAAACTTTAATTTAACGCCAATTTCGTTTCAATTAATCAGCGTTCAAAACTGAACTTGTTAGATAAATAAGGGCTTTTTACAAAATTTCAAGCCTTTTATTTACTTTTTTAAGGTGCTTTACTTACCACTACCATTGCAGGGCGTAATAACCTTCCATTTAACAGATAGCCTTTTTGGAATACTTTTAGCACTGTATTTGGCTCTACATTCGCACTAGGCTCCATAGCCATTGCTTGCTGAGTCTCTGGATTAAATGGTTCACCCTCAGGGCTAACTTCCTCAATGTGAAATTGCTTTAAAGTATCTTTAAATACTTTAAGCGTTAATTCCATACCTTCACGAATAGCTACTACTGACTCATGATCGCCTGTTGAAACCTCAATACCACGCTCTAAACTATCTAATACAGGTAACAACGCTAAAGAAAATTTTTCCAATGCAAATTTATGTGCTTTTTCAACGTCCTGCTCAGCACGGCGACGCGTATTTTGCATTTCTGCTACAGCACGCAACGCTTGATCTTTAGCTTCTGCCAATTGCTCTTCTAATTCAGCAACACGATTATTTACTGAATCATCCTGTGACACTTGTTGCTCTTGTCCAGTTTCTAGCTCTGGTAATTCAGACTCTTGCTTTTGCTCATCAGTCATTAGTTTCTCCTTCTAAAACTTGTAGATACTTAATTTAAACTAAGCCTCTTATTTGTACTGTATATGGGGTAACTTTTGTAACTTTCAAGAGCCCTTACTGGTATTTTTACTTTTTGACACACAACTATTATTTTCAACAAAAATTTTAATCTTCTATAAGATCAATGGACGCCTTAACAACATTAGGGTAAACTATTATCCCGTCTTTAATTTAAAGCAATATGAATAAAAAATTTCATATTAATTTTTGTATGCAGTTGAAATACATTAATTTTTAGCTTTTTCATTGCTATTTTGGGCTAACTAAATAACCCATATTAATGCTAGGAATTCTCATGACGCGTTATATCTTCGTCACAGGCGGTGTTGTTTCTTCATTAGGTAAAGGTATCGCCTCTGCTTCTTTAGCAGCTATACTCGAGGCACGTGGCCTCAAAGTTACTCTTCTCAAACTTGATCCTTATATTAACGTCGATCCTGGCACAATGAGCCCTTTCCAACATGGAGAAGTGTTTGTTACTGATGATGGTGCTGAAACTGACCTCGATCTAGGTCATTACGAACGTTTTGTACGCACTACCATGACCCAAAATAATAACTTCACAACAGGCCGTGTTTATGCAGATGTATTGCGCAAAGAACGCCGTGGTGATTATTTAGGTGCGACTATTCAAGTTATCCCTCATATTACGGATGAAATTAAACACCGTATTATTAAAGGTGCTGGTGATGCCGATATCGCTATGGTAGAAATTGGCGGTACAGTAGGTGACATTGAATCACAACCTTTTTTAGAAGCTATTCGTCAGTTACGTGTAGAAGTAGGTGCTAAACGTGCCATGCTGATGCACTTAACCTTAGTTCCTTATATTGCTACAGCAGGTGAAACTAAAACTAAACCTACTCAGCACTCTGTAAAAGAATTACGCTCTATTGGTTTACAACCAGATATTTTAATTTGCCGTTCAGATCACCCTATAGATTTAGCTTCTCGTCGTAAGATTGCTTTATTTACCAACGTAGAAGAACGCGCCGTTATTTCTCTAGAAGATGCTGATACTATTTATCGTATTCCTTCTATACTTCATGCACAAGGTTTAGATGACTTTGTAGCTGAACGTTTTGATTTACAATGTAATACTGCTGATCTATCAGAATGGGATCGGGTAGTGGATGCTAAATTACATCCAGAAAAAGAAGTAACTATTGCCATGGTAGGTAAATACATGGAGTTACTCGATGCTTATAAATCATTGATTGAAGCATTAACCCATGCAGGCATTGAAAACCGCACTAAAGTAAATCTACGCTATATTGATTCAGAAGATATTGAAGAAAAAGGTACTTCTCTATTAGCCGATGTAGATGCCATCTTAGTTCCTGGTGGCTTTGGTTTACGTGGTGTAGAAGGAAAAATCACTACTGTACAATACGCCCGTGAAAATAAAATACCTTACTTAGGTATTTGTTTAGGTATGCAAGTAGCTGTTATTGAGTTTGCACGCCATATTGTTGGTATGGAAAAAGCTAACTCTACAGAGTTTGATAAAAACACCCCTTATCCTGTAGTAGGGTTAATCACCGAATGGCAAGATGCTACAGGTGCTACAGAAAAACGTACTGAAACCTCTGATTTAGGGGGTACAATGCGTCTTGGTGCACAAAATTGTAAACTAGAGAACCCTTCACAAGTTCACAATTGCTATCAAACAGACGTTATAAGAGAACGTCACCGCCATCGTTACGAGGTTAATAACAACCTACTTCCGCAATTAATTAAAGCAGGACTAAAAGTAACAGGTCGTTCAGAAGATGGTGCATTAGTAGAAGTTGTTGAAGCACCTGATCATCCTTGGTTTGTAGCTTGTCAATTCCACCCAGAGTTTACCTCTACCCCACGTGATGGACATCCATTATTTAGTGGTTTCGTGAAAGCTGCTATCAAACAACATGAGTTAAAAGGTTAATATGAACCAGAAAACAATTCGTGTAAAAAATATAGAAATAGCCAATAACAAGCCCTTTGTGCTTTTTGGTGGTATGAATGTTCTAGAATCTCGTGATTTAGCCTTACAGATTTGTGAACACTACAAAAAAGTCACTGATAAATTAGGTATCCCCTACGTTTTTAAAGCGAGCTTCGACAAAGCTAATCGTTCTTCTATTAATTCGTTTAGAGGCCCTGGTTTAGATGAAGGCTTAAAAATCTTTGAAGATGTAAAAAAAGCGTTTGATGTACCTGTTATTACTGATGTTCATGAACCTTATCAAGCAGCCCCTGTTGCAGAAGTTTGTGAAATTATCCAACTACCTGCCTTTCTTTCTCGCCAAACTGATTTAGTAGTAGCAATGGCTAAAACAGGTGCCATCATTAATATCAAAAAAGCACAATTTTTAGCACCTCATGAAATGAAGCATATTCTTAATAAATGTGTTGAAGCAGGCAACGATCAATTGATTCTATGTGAACGTGGTAGTTGCTTTGGTTATAACAACCTTGTTGTTGATATGCTTGGCTTTGGCATTATGAAGCAATTTGAATATCCTGTATTTTTTGATGTAACCCATGCTTTACAAATGCCTGGCGGCCGTGCTGACTCAGCAGGTGGACGTCGTGCACAAGTTACTGATTTAGCTAAAGCAGGCCTTAGTCAAGGACTTGCTGGTTTATTCTTAGAGGCACATCCCGATCCTGATCATGCTAAATGTGATGGTCCCTGTGCATTACCTCTGGACAAGTTGGAGCCTTTCTTAAGCCAACTTAAACAACTGGATGATTTAATTAAATCATTTCCTCCTGTACAAACTGCTTAATGGCCTACAAGGCTGTATTTTGGAGTAACAATAACAATGGCAAAAATTGTTGATATTAAAGGTCGTGAAATACTAGATTCTCGTGGCAACCCTACGGTTGAAGCAGACGTTATCCTTGACAATGGTATTGTAGGCCGTGCCTGTTCACCTTCTGGTGCATCTACCGGTTCACGTGAAGCACTAGAACTACGTGATGGTGACAAAGCCCGTTATTTAGGTAAAGGTGTACTAAAAGCAGTCGCTAATATTAATGGTCCTATCCGTGATGCTTTACTAGGAAAAGATCCTGTAGCTCAAGCAGACCTTGACCAAATTATGATTGACTT
This sequence comes from Entomomonas sp., assembly GCA_040391985.1. Lineage (GTDB taxonomy): Bacteria > Pseudomonadota > Gammaproteobacteria > Pseudomonadales > Pseudomonadaceae > Entomomonas. Next base: position 15,494 of record JBEBWU010000006.1, read on the forward strand.
GGATGGTACTGAAAATAAAGAAAGCTTAGGTGCTAATGCAATCTTAGCAGTTTCCTTAGCTAACGCTAAAGCAGCAGCTCAAGCACAAGGTATTCCACTTTATGAACATATCTCTAATCTAAATGGTACACCAAGACAATACAGCATGCCTGTGCCTATGATGAACATCATTAATGGTGGTGAGCATGCTGATAATAATGTGGATATTCAAGAATTTATGATTCAGCCAGTAGGTGCTCCAACCTTTGCTGAAGCATTACGTATGGGTACAGAAATATTCCACCATTTAAAAGCGATTTTAAAAGAACGCAAATTAAGCACTGCTGTAGGTGATGAGGGTGGTTTTGCTCCTGACTTTTCATCTAATGAAGCAGCTCTATGTGCGATTGTAGCCGCTATTGCTAAAGCAGGTTATAAACTAGGTGAAGATGTTACATTAGCTTTAGACTGTGCTTCTAGCGAATTCTATAAAGATGGCAAATATGTTTTAGCAGGTGAAGGAAAATCATTTACCTCTGCTGAATTTGCTGACTACTTAGATAACTTAACCAATCTCTATCCTATTATCTCTATTGAAGATGGCATGGATGAATCTGATTGGGATGGTTGGAAAGTATTAACAGATAAAATTGGTAAGAAAGTAAAGGTAACGAAGTATGTAAATAATGTTTGTACAGATACCTTTTATGATATTCCAACAACAGGAAATGTGATAAATATAAACGTATCACCTTCAATTCTTTTTCCT
>JBEBWU010000007.1:0-15693 GCA_040391985.1 Entomomonas sp.
TTTTGAAGTCACATATGCGTTATGTAAATCCTAGTTTATCATTAGTAGAACAAGATCAATATTATAAAGAAACAGCATTAACTGCTGAATTATTAGGTACAACTGATGTACCTAAATCTGTTGCTGCAATAGAAACATACATTGCGAGCCAACAAGATCAATTAATTTATGATGATAGAGCAAAACAAATATATCAAATTTTACTTCATGCTCCAGCACCGAGCCTAATGGCTAAACCTGTAGGTATTATTATGTTTTATGCAGGTGTTAATTTATTACCAGATTGGGCAAAAACATTATATGGTGTGAGTTCTTCTAATTTATCTAGCCGTTTTATTGGGTTTTCCTCACAAAATATAGCTAAATTAATTCGTTGGGCAGTTAAAGATGGCTCAGTTTTTAGAGCAAAGCGTAGAGTAATGATAAATGGATGATAAAACTTCTATTGTAGATTTATATACACCACCTCAAACCACTACAGCTATAACAAATCAAATAGCAGTTTTAAGTTATTGGGGGACAAAAGGAAGAATAGGTCGTTTACGTTATATTGTACACTTGGCTAGTGCTCTAATTGTTTTTTATATGATGCATGTTGTATTGACTATATTTTCTTTAAAGTTTTTATCCAAAACTTATTTTGGAGAAACTGAATTAAATACTATAATTTTTGTGGTATTATTTTTTACCATTATCATTGCTTGGACTTCATTTACTATACGTTGTACTATGCAACGCATTCAGGATTTTAATTATAATAAATGGTTTGCTTTTTTGGTATTTATTCCATTTGTAATTGCTTTTTTAATGCTTGCTTGTATTTTAATTCCAGGTACTACTGGAAATAATAAATATGGTCCACCACCGCCTAGTAATTCTATAGGAGTATTTATTTTAATCCTAATATTATTGGCTATGTTTATTGTATCATTTACACCTTACTCATTCTTACCATACTTAATGTATTATTTATAAAAAGTTTCAAATAATTATTTACATGCTTGAAAATTTATATTGTTTTCAGTAGATGAAAAAGTTTTAACCTCTACAATACAATCATATTTTTGTGTTGCCTCTAAGATAGTTCCTTGAATAGGTAGTAAATCACCAATCAATAAGTTTTGATAGAGTTGGGAACCTAGCAACTTATTATGACCTAATGAAATATTACCAATACCTATTGTTCGTAATATTGGTTTGCTTACTTTGGCTATCTTATTATTATAAAATATCAACTTAGCGTTTTCTTGTTTCGTTAAGTTTCTAAAACTGACAGCATATTCAGGAATATCTTGAATAGTGTTATCTAAAATATAAGCCGAACCAGAAAACTGATTAGATTCAATGGCAGTACCTGTAAGCTTAGTAAATAGATTATCTTTTATTAGTACATTAGCGCTACTTTGAGTTAATAGCACACCATGACGGCTATCTTTAGCCAAAATATTTTTACGAATAATTAAATTTCCTGATGCCAGTTGTGCTTCAATAGCAGACTTATTTGTAGTTAAAATAGCGTTGTTTTCAATAATGCCTTGTGTATTACCTTGAATACGAATACCACTGTTGTTTTTTATAGCCTGAATTTTGTTATTAGTAATATTAAATTGGCTGTCTATTAAATCAATACCATATTGTTGGAAGGTATTAATAGTTGTGTTATCAATAGAAACTATTGCATTTTTTAAGTTAAGTGAGGATAGGGCAGTAAAGTTGCTGTTTTTAATCTCAACTTGTATTGGTAGTTTTGTAGGTTGGTTATTATTAATTGCTGTAGTAATGCCTTGTACTAGGTAAGCGTTATATCCAAGCTTAGCAAATGTTGAATCAATAATTTGTAAGCGGCTACCACCCCAATTAATAATAAAAGGGCGAAAAACAGTGTTATTAATAACATAGGCGGGTTTATTATCAAACCAACTCTCAACATTTGCTTTTTGTATGCTAAGTAATCCTTTATTGATAATAGCTGTACCTGAGTGACCATAAAGATAAAGGGAAGTATTTTCTAATAATAAAGCTGCATCATCTTCGATAAGTAATGGATAACTTAATAAATAGCCATCTTGAAAAGGACGAATAATTTGTTGGTTTTTGATATGACTGTTTAGCTGCTCTAGGGTAATAGTACCACCTTTAATAGTAATCATTCTGGGGTGGTTTGCTTGATAAGTGGCTATAACACGGAATAGATTGTTAATAGCAAAAGATTCAAAAGGCCAGCTCCCATGCTGTGCTGAAAACATAGCACTGATTGTTATTTTGCCTGTTTGATTGGGTAATTGCATATCTGCAATTTTTATGGTGGGTTCTATCGTCTCTTGGATATTTAATAAATTATTGGTAAATATTTTTTCATCTATTTGTTGTATAGAGGGGGATGCAAAGGTTGTAGATATAACTAAGAAAGCTATCCATAATCCTATTAGAATATGTTTGATAGATTTCAATAGTAGTATTAACCTTTGCATATTATTGTCTATATTACTTTACATTAGGATAAAAATGTTTAATTGAACCACTAACTTGACTGTAATTATCAATACCCGTCGGATCTTGTGAGTAAAGTTCTTTAGTTAAGTTATTAGCTGGGTATTTATTAATAAAAGGTATTACCCAAATCATTTTATAAGGTTTTACTGTGCTTTGTGTGCCAGGTAATTCATGAACCGAATTAGGTTTAAGAACAGCCAGTGCAGTAAAATTGCCTAGTAGTTGTAGTTTTTTTAACTCATCAGAACTTAGATAGAGATAATTGGCTTTAGCTGCATCAGCTAATAGCATTAAAGGAATCATTGCATAGTTACTATAATCAGCTGCTAATTTACCGCGTGCTACTTCATAAGGCAACCAAGCGTATTGTCCATTATTAGAAACCATCACTTGTTGTAAAGCTCTTTGTAGACTTGTATGCCCCCAAATAATCATATCTCTATTTTGTATTGCCATACCTGTAGCAGATACAGCCCAACCAGCCCAGTAATCATGATTATTAAAATAACCTGTGAAATTTTCAGCACGTCTTGGTTCATATTCTAGAATTACTTGTTCAGCTAGTTTCTTTAACCAACGTTTTTGATCTGTTGTTAATTCAAATTTGCCATTACTGTATCCTTGAGTATTAAGAATAATTGCAGATATAGCCGCTAAAGCCCATTTTCTACCTGCAATACCTGTTTTTGTAGCTTCTGGGTTAAGTAGTGCATTAGCTTTAGCCCAATCATCTAACCAATAACTTAAGCAGGCTAGTGCGGTATTGGCTTGGTTGGCTTTGGTTGCTTTGCGATAGGTTTTGGAAGCCGTTAATAATCCTTTTATATAGCTTTTAATATGGTTTTGAATTTCTGTAGAGGATTCAGATGTAGTTACTAAAGTAGTTTTATTAGGGTCAGTTTGATCATACTTACTTTCTATTAATAGCGCACCAGTAAAAGGTTTTGGTGGCGTAGTTGAGCATTGTATAGTTTTATAATCACTGCTAGTTATTTGTGATTGTGGTGTGTCTAATTTGCTCCAAAGACTAGAAGTGGCTTCTGCATAAGATAGATTGAATGTATTGATTACAAACATTATTACAACTACTTTAAGTTTTAATGACATACATTTACCTCCATGGAAATAGGGCCATTAACTGCTTGTGTGGGTTGAATAAATACCGATAATAAATTGGCATCTTTGAATTCAGCAGAGCGACTTAGTTCAAGATGAAATTGTCCACCTGTCACTATGAGTGGTCTGCGGAACCACACTTTATCACGAGCTCCATTGTCATAATAGGTAAATATATAAAAAGACTTAAAGTTTTTATCACTGAATTTTATATCAAGAAAATTACCAGGTGTATTAAGTTGTTTTATGTTGCTAGCTGTATTACTTAATAACTCTATGCGCTGACCTTCGCTTAACTTAGACATCTTAGTGGTTTTACTTAATAAAGGCTGTTTACAGCCACCTTTAATAGCAGGAATAAGTTGTCGATATGTTAACTCATCTCCCAATTGATAGTTTGCAACAAGCTCCCAGATAATTAATTTAGGTGGCTTTTTAGCATCATAGTTTTCAGACAGTAAATATTCTAAGAGGGAGCCTTCTGCACCAGCACCAGGTAGTGCATAGTTTAAAATATCTACAGATAAATCTTGTTTTAAGAAACCGTCAAAATTAAATTGTTTGCTTTCATTTTCCCGTGCTGCTGAGTTACTAGTACCTACCAATACTACTTCAGGTTCTGGCACATCACCGAATAAAGCATCAGCATCATTATTTTCAGGGATTGTTTGGTAGCCTTGTACATATTGCATACCAAAGTTATTACCACAGATTCTTTGTAGCCCTTCATTAAGTGTACCCATTTTAGGAATAAATACACCTGGAGAAGTTTTATAATTAGTTTTATGTAAATCTTTATAGAATGGTTGTTTTTTAATTTCATCAGCCACTAATTTAGCTGTAACTTGTGCTCCTTGTGGTGTCCAATGGTGATCTCGACGAAAAAAATAGTTTTCTGTAGCAGGGGAGTCAATTAACTGTAATACATCAGGAACTACTGCACCTGCTCTACGCATTTGATTAATGAGCATTTTTAATTTAGTAGTAGCTAACTTATAGTTGAACTTGTTTTTATCATTGTCATAAAGTTTATCGCGATGCATTAACCCTCTGGTTGGTTGAATAGCCATTGCAACGTGTATTCCTTTGCTTTTAAAAGTTTGCATTAATCTTGCAAAGTCAGCTTGCCTTTCAGCTGGAATACCAAAGTCTGTACTCAAATCAACCATTGATCGAAATAACCAACGATCCTTCCCTGGTATAAGTTCCTTAAGTAGTTTCATGGCCCCTGTTTGATATTCTACAGGGTCATGAATAGCAGGGCAGATTAAACAACTCAAATCATCTTTACAGTTCTTTTCTGCTAATGCTTGTGTTGAGAAAAAACACATTAGTCCAAAAGTGACAATGGAAATTGATTTGTTGATGCATGAGAAATTCATAGTTACTACCCTGTATTATCATTATTCAGTTGGATCAATACCGCTTTGTTGAGCAATTGCTTTGTAACCACTTCCTTCTGGGATTACAAGATAGCTATAGGAACCACCTTTTTTTAAGAAGTTACTTGGATAACTAGCTATTTTCTTACTACCTGAGTACGCAGCAAAAGCAATTTTAATTTCATTAACTTTTCTACTATCTGTTTGGTTTTTATTAACAGCAGGAATAACCTCATGTTTACCATCAGCTGTTTTTAATCCTATAGATTCATTAGTCAAATTGTAGAAAGCAACTTGTGCTTTTCTAGGTTCATTAGAGAACTGATCGTTAATTAAAGTAAGTTTGCCATTCTCGTAAACTAAGGTAACTGCTGTATTTGCTTTTAAATCTAAGTCTATACTTGCATTACCAGTACTTACCTTGTGTTTACCTGCTGTCACAAAGCGGTAGTTACTAAGTTGGTTTACAGCAACACGTTGTGGGTTTACTTTACTCGTTAAAGTAGCAGAAATAGTACTATTGCTGAGGTTCATTATTCTCACAAAAGCTGAGTCAGCAGGTGCTACAGCATCATATAAATCAGCATTAGCATCTTGTGCTTGGGTGTTAGTAGCAAAAGCTAAAAAACTAGCCAAGACCATTAACGTTTTTAGTAGTTTCATAAAAATAACTCCATTTTAAAAATGTTTGACTTGATTTTCAGTACCTTTTTTATTGTTTCTGAAGCTCTGCACTAATAAGGTACGGACAGGGAACTCCCAAATTACAGTATGGATAGTGGGATCATTAAAATCGGGTTGCTTAAGAAACTCAGCCATTGCTTCAAATGGACCATTCGCTTCTAACGCATGGGTAAGAATATCTGTTTGTAATTCTTGTTTAAGAAAGCCAGTAAAATTCCAGTCATCCATTTTGGTATAACTAGTGCCGACTAGCGCAATAGGGTATTTTTGATCACCAAATAATGCACTATCAGAAATCTCTTGATTGGCTTGGATTGTTTCAAAGATTGGTAAATTTACAGGTTGATAATTTTGTCGAGCAATACTTAAATGAAACTGCATATAGTTCATTAAGTCGCCCTTATGTTGTTTTTCATTGACTTTATTGGTAATGAATAAAGTATCTTGTTTTAGTTCAGGATATTGTAGAGCCACTTGTTTAGCAGCTAATGATGCACCCTCTGGTGACCAGTGAGTATCATTACGGATAAAGACAGAGTGGCTTGTTACCTGCTGTTGAAAACTAGGTCTGATATCTACTGCTGCTATATTTGCTTCATTAAGTTGTTTAATAAAAGAATCATAGAGATTAATAACAACAGACTCAGGTTCTATGCTGATATGGCTATGTTCAATATCAACTTTCATTGGAATAGGTAAGATGATTAATTTCTGACCACGAAGGTTTAATTGTTCATCAATTTCTTTTATTTGTTGATATTGTTTATTGAGTTGCTCTGATAAATCATTAACAACCAAATATTCTTGGTTACTAAATAACCAAGCATCTTTACCTAAAATAACGCCACTGGTACCTTCATTAAAAGCGAGATACCTAATATCTGCCCAAAATTTTACAGCAGGTTCTCTAGCAAAAAATTGCTTGTCGTAAAACGTTTCATATTTACGTAACAATTTGCCATCCATAAATAATGACCAATTGTCTGTTTCAGTTTTAGAAAATTTAAAAATAGAAGGTATGGAATAAATAAACATACCACCTATTAAAACAATAAATAATATACCGTTTAATTTACTGGATGATTGTGTTGTAGGGAACATAAACAATCCTCCTAAAATTGGAAATAAAGAAAAGGTGAAAAGGAATTAGCAGCAAGGCTACTGAGTGCTAATAAAAAGCCAGCCCAAAGTAATAAGGAATTAAAGCCTGTTGCTCGTTGCATAAAGTAATTATCTTTATTACCCAAGTAGTAGCGTTTGTTGATAATGCCTGCAATTAACGTCCAAAGCACAGTAATAGCAAGGAAAGCAACAGTCATTCTGGAGCTGCCATAAATATAAATATCTAAATCACCAAAGCCATTTAAACCAAATAATGAGCCGTAAATATCAATACTGTGGTTTAAGTTGCTAGTAAAGAAGAGTGGCATGGCTAATAAAACTAAAAATACAGCACGAATGTATCTTAGGAACTTCCAAGGTGTATTTAATTTGGTTGCAACACCAAAAACACGCTCTAATGCCATACAAGTACCTAAGTAGAATCCCCAAAGAACCATTGCGGCACTAGCGCCATGCCATAGGCCAGAAACGGTAAGGGTAAAAATAATGGCTAATAATGGATTCATTATTTTATTACGGACTAGCGGCATAAATAGGTAGTCCCGTAAATAATGGGCAAGCGTTATGTGCCAACGTTGCCAGAACTCAGTAATACTTTGTGAAGCATAAGGTTGGTTAAAGTTCTCAGGAAACTTAAAGCCCATCATTAATGCTAAGCCAATAGCCATACAGCTATAGCCAGCAAAGTCAAAATATAGCTGTAAGCATGAGGCTACTAAGCCAAACCATGCCTCAAAGAAGTGTAAGGTATTTTGGCCAAGAAATAGGGCATTAATGCCAGCTAAATTATCGGCAATTAATACCTTCATAATAAAGCCTTGGAAAAATCGACAAACCCCTAAAGAAAATATATCTAATGAGTGTTCACGGTGTTTAAATTGGGGGGCTAATTCGCTGTATCTTAAAATTGGCCCTGCCACTAAGTGAGGGAAGAGGGAAACGAAGGCAGCAAAATCGATAAAGCTTTTCGTGGGAACAGCATTTTTACGATATATATCTACAATATAACTTAATGCATGGAATACATAAAATGAGATGCCCAACGGTAATAGAATATTGGTGAGGGTAAAGGTATTAAAACCTAAAGGTTCTAGTACAGCGTTAATAATTTCAACACCAAAATTAACATATTTAAAGTAGCCTAATGTTGCAAGGTCGCCAATGACACCTACCCATAATATTCTAAGTGCAGCTTTTTTATTATTTTTATCCAGTTGTTTTTTTATAAGTAAGCCAAGCCAAAAGTTCCATGCAGTAATACCAACAAAAAGCAATAGAAAGTCTGGGCGCCACCATGCATAGAAAAGATAACTGGCTATAACAATAACAGTAGAGCGCCAACTTGCTTTTACTGAGTAGTACACAATAAAAAAAGTAGGCAAATATAAAAATAAAAAAACGTTCGATGCAAATATCATTGTTAGTACCTAAAAACTAAACCTAATGTAATTTGATAATCATCACCTACTTTTTTAGCGGCACTACCACTCTTAAAGTAACTTAGGTTGAGTAATGTATTCATGGTGAAATGTTTGCCTTGGTAGTTGTAAGGAAACATTTGCCAGTAATAATTAATATCAAATACTTGACCAACTGATTTACTGCCAGAAAGGTTGTTATTAGTGATTTGTTGATTACGTTCACGGCTTATTTCTTGGCTTACACGAATAGGTAAACCAGCAGAGCTATTACGTAGCTTAATATCACTGATACGAAAATCTACTCGGGTGCGATCAGCAGGATTAGTTTGAATACCTATGCCATAGAACATTAAGTTACTCATATCTAACCGTACAAATGAACTTACTAGTCGTGTACTATAACTACCAGGTGTAGTTAAACGGTCTGTTTGGATTCTATTAAGCTGATACCCATGATATTGATCTTTTGGATTATCAGTTAAACCACCATACACAAATACTCTAGGTTTCCATGGAGCCTCATCAAACCTTTTGCCCACTTCACCTAATAATAACCAGCCATTTACAGAGTTTTTCTCGGTATTATAGTTGTCATCAATTGTTCGTCTTTTTCCTTGCATACGAACAAACTCAACATGATAGTCATTAAAAAGGGGAGAGACTCGTTGATCATCACCCTTAATGAAAACACCTATACGACTTCCTTTAAAATCATTAGAGTCATCAATATGTCTACCTGAATAGTCGTTTTCATAGAGGAAACGAGTGCCTAGCCAGTTGCGTGGACTCCATTGCCACTCATATTGTCCCATGACATAAACAATTTTTTTATCTTGTTCATCGAGCTTGTTAACGTCAGTATTATAGTTCCAGAATTTTTGACTAACTGCTAGAAAACCAGAGTTTAAGGTATTGTTATAATCAAACCTGATGGACTCTAAACTGTCATCCCACCAAATACCATATTTATCATAAAAACGCTGTCTACCAGCAGTGATTGAGAATCTTGGATCATCCCATAATAGGCCTCGACGAATATAAAACTCCCTTAATTCAGCATAGGCGTAGCGTGGTCTTTTAGTAGTGCGGGAGTTTTCATAACTACCGCCATCTTCTTGCAAAGATGGAGAATAGTATTGTGAGTCATAGTTTATCCATGCACGGGTATAGAATGTCCATTTTGGCCACTTTTGTTCAGGAGAAAACCAGTAAAAAGAGGGCTCATATCTTAAACTATAAAAGTTTTTACGATCACTACCTAATGCAGAATTTTCAGGCCCCCTGCCAAACTGTGTGGTTACTTTGTTGTAGAAAAGTGAGGTAACTGGTGGTAGCTGTCCATCAACTAATTGTGCTGGAAGTTCTCCTATATCAGAAAATTCATTCTCTTCTTGTGCCCATGTATTGAAAATAGGGGAAAAAATTATCAGGCAAGAACAAGGTATTTTAATTAGCCATTTCATAGTTGATACTCCTTGGCTAGTTGTTTATATAAAGTACGTCCTTGCTGCTCTTCTTGTTTTGTCATGTCGTTCATTAATTGTTTCTTTAGTCCAGAGGCTCTGAACTCTCCTAACTCATTAGCTAATAATACATAAGCATAAGCTTTGGCTTTATCTCGGCAAATTGCTCGACCTTGATAATAAATACCTGCAATAGCATAGAGGGCAGATGGGTATCCTTTTTTAGCTTCGCCTTCTAGTATGGCTATAGCACGATATTGATCTGGTTCATCCAATACCCCTCGACTATAGAGGGTAGCTAGTAACGTATTGGCAGAAGGGTATTGCTCTTGCTGTAATTGCTGAATTAACTCATAACTTTTAGGTGGATTAAGTGTATTCCAACTACTTACCATAGAAACTGAAACAGTTAATGCTTTAGCATTTTGTGGCTGAGTTACAGCTATTCTTTCAATTAAGCCTAGAGCTTCTTCAGGGGTATAGCTATCAGGTAATGAAGTCATCTTATTGACCTTGGAAACCATAGCTGGAACCCAATTACGCTCGATAGCTTTATCTAGCCAAAAATTAACTTCATTTTCATCTTTGGTAAATTGGTCATTTATCTGTTTACGTTAGTTATCCTTTTCCGCTTTGACTTGTTCTAAATCTAATCCTGTTAAACGCTTATTTTTTTCATAAGTTTGCCTAGCTTTTAAAATGGCTAAGCTACGTTGGGTTGAGAAAATAGTATCTAATAATGATGCAATGCTATGTACAGTCGTTACAGGTAAACTATTTACTTGATCTTGTATACTCCGAGTATATATAGGAAATAATTCGTCTTGTTTATCACCTAACAATTTGTAATAGCGAATAACTGCACGACTATCACTAAAGAAAGCTTTTTCATAGAGTTGTAATGCGAGTGTTGTATTACCTTGTTGCTCTGCTAACACTGCTCTATAAAGTTCTGGGCGGCAGAAAACTAAACAGGATGATTGATAAAGAGAAATTAGTTCTTCTGCCTGTTTATTATTAATAAATTTAGGATAAGTAACAAAAACCTCTAAGGTTGCTGCAAGGGTTTGTGGATCTCTTGTTAATGGATATTGTTGTATAGATTTTTTAATATAGTTAGCTTGTCTATTGCGTAAGCGTGTGTTGTTATCCAATATTCTGGCCATTGCCGTACGTGCAGGAATTTCTCCTTGTCCTTCAGCAAATGCTTATTTAAATAACGCTAAAGCTTCTGTGCTATTAGCCATGCTATTTTGTTGAACTAGCTGATTACCTAGTAATAGCATTGATTGTCTATCACCAAACTTTGCTAGTTTTCTTAAGTCTTCCATTACATCAGCATTAGGGTCTTTAAATAAGGCATAGCGTATTTCATCTAAACCACGACTAGCTAATGCAACATTCATTGTAGAAATAATGGCCGCAAGCGAGATAAGAAAGTAAACAATCCCTTTTTTCATAACTTATTCCTAAAAACTAAAAGGTAATCCTAAGAATAAGTTTACAGATACAGGCTGCTGATAACTTTCTTTAGGTAATGGCTTATTAGGTTCAATAAATAAAATAGTACTTTGGGTACGATTATCAATTTGTGTTCTAAAAATTTTTCCTTCAATTGTTTCAGTACTGTTATAAACATTGATGGTAATACGGCTTATTCTGTTTAGATTATTTAATTTGCCGTAAGGAATAGTAGCTTTTACATAAAGCTTTTCATTTTTTGGTACTAAGTATAATAAAGGCGATTCTTTATATGAAAAACCTTTAGGAATAGGGTATGGGTAAAAAACTTCACAGTCACAAGGGCTATTAATAACTGTTTCTACTGTGGTTTTAGCAAGTAATTGACTGGTTTCTTCTGATGTGAGTTTATCTAACATCTGCATATCAGAAGGGTTAGTAAAGTGAGTAGCTAGTTGTGTTGAAATATTAACCAGTGGTTCACCATCAACTACAGAGGTTTGATTTGGTTTTAGTAGCAGTTTAAGGTAACCATTGTCTGGCATGCTAATGGTATAAGTATCAGCACTGACAACTGCTTCAGTAGGCGTTAAAGTAAAGAATAATAAGTAGCTTTTATAAAGTACAAAACTTAATGCCAGTAAACCTGCTATAGCAAATAGCGAGGTACCTATAATGGCTTTTAATCTTTCTACAATATTTCTTTGCGTGGCATCTTTTGTTTTACGGCTTTTAATATAACTTTCACGTTGCATGATATTAAAGAGGCCACTGATATCTACGACTTCACCTGAGGTGTAGGCGACAATGAGATAACGTAAAATATCACATTTGCCTGCATCTAAATCTATAAATTGGCAACCATATTTATGATTAGTGCGAGATACTACCTTTAATGTTACTTCAATCCGTATCTCTAACGCATTCATAGGTAGCGAAATAAGCGAGTGAAGTAAAGTCCCTTTTGGTATTTCTCCATAATGTTTAAAAGAAATGCCACCAAGAGAAACATCTTCAATATCTGTTTCTGTGATGAACTCTTGATTATCTTCCCGTGTAATAGTTACTTTTGCAGGAATTTTGGTACGAATATGCTGGCGCTCATCTAGTGCCTCATGCACTATTTTCGGTCCTCCTTGACTGCCAGTTGTTGTTGATTTGTTATCCATAATATTACTTCATTAACTCACGGTTTAAATTATTTATTGATATCGATTGCTAGATAAATTATGCAAAGAAAAATAGCGATAGCAGATAGCATGGCTATCTTTGACGTCCAGCGATTAAGTTTTGTGTCAAAGCTAATGTTTTGATTTAAAGTTGTTTTTTGTCTTGTCCATTGTTGCCTATCTAAGTGAAATACAGCATTAATTTTCATCATTGAACCAATAATTTGGTTGTAATACAGTGCAAAGGGGTACAGTGGATCTACTGGATGTTTAGAAAACACAAATAGCATACATACAATACTACGCGTGATAAGTATCCATAAGAAATATATATAAAGAAATTGGATACTAATAAGTAATGAAGCAATCAGGGCAACAGCTAGACCAAATAAACTAGTCCACATAGAAACACGTTGATCATAGAGTACATATAATGTAAATAAGCCTAATTGTTTTCGTAATAATTTTACGGCTCTAAAGTTTTGTCTTAATGAGTTACCATACCAGCGGAACATGAGTTGACGTGTTGCTTTTAGAAAGTATTTACTCGGCGGATGTTCCACAGTTAGGGTATAACTATCTGGTACATAGAATGTATCCCAGCCTGCACGTTTCAGGCTAAACCAAGAGGACTTATCATCACCCGTTAAAAATTGAAACTTACCTAATCGCCAATGTTGTAAATAATCAGCTTCTACGTCCTTAATAAAATCAAGATCCATCATTAAGCTGGCACGGAAAAAGGAGAGGCGGCCTGTAAGTGTTAAAACTTGATGACTTAATGACATAGAACACATGCTAATATGGCGTTGTACAAAACGCATATTGTGCCAACTGGTAAGTAATCGACCACCTTTAACAATGCAGTATTCATTGGTAGTCATGCCACCTACATTGGGAAGTAAAGCAAATAGTCGACAAGCTTTATCGACACAACCTGGTAGCATCATTGTATCGCCATCTACTACACAAGCGACGTCATTATGAGTTGGTGCACGTCTTGATAAGGCCCTAAAAGCATGCGCAAGACCGTCTCTTTTACCTGTTCCTCTGGCCCTTACAATCACTAGTGTAATATCAGGTCGGTCTTTAATTTCTTCACGCATAATCTGTTTAATAAAATACTCATCACCAGCCTCGACAATAGAGGCGATAATAGTACTGGGAACAGGTATGCTACTTAATTCTTGAAAGATGGATTGGTAAACTTTATAAGTAGTTTCTGGTGGAATACGAAAACTAGTGACTACCATGAAAATACGGGAGGGTAGTGTTTGATCTCCCATTTTATCAGCGAGTTTACGTAGTCTTGGGAATGCCCAATATAGAAAGTACATGCCACGTACATAATGTAGTATGTTGTTGCTATATCGCCATGTACCCACAATACCAATTAAAAAGATAAATTGATGACTGGATGGGTCTAGATATTCCTCATCTACAAGCGAGGCAAGAAAAATAATAAGTGTTAATAGTATGAGCCAACCAAATGCTTTGGACCAAAAGTTGGTTTTTGACTCAGCTACAAATTTAACGCTCATTAACCAACCTCTCCTTGGTTGTAGATACAACATTTAAGCGTCCATAACGATCTTCAAACCTTTGAATATCATCTTCACCAAGATAACTACCTGATTGAATTTCAATAACCTCTAATGGAATATGTCCAGGATTAGATAAACGGTGTATAGAAGTAATGGGAATATAAGTAGATTGATTCTCAGAAAGAATAAATTCTTTATCATCACAAGTAATTAACGCTGTGCCCGTTACAATAACCCAATGTTCTGCTCTATGATGATGCATTTGTAGAGATAGGGTAGCACCTGGGTTTACAGTGATACGTTTAACTTGAAATCTATTACCATAATCAATAGTTTCGTAACAACCCCAAGGTCTGTACACTAGGTTATTAGTTTCTGACTCTGGGCGTTTAGCTAACTTTAATTGTGTCACTAATTCTTTAATGCTTTGTGCATTATCACGGTGAGCCACTAAAACAGCATCTGGTGTTTCTACAACCAGTAGATTCTCTACACCTAATAGGGTTACTAATCGTTTTGATGAAAAGGCTAAGTTATTTTTACTATCCTTTAAAATAACATCGCCATAGCTAACATTACCTTGTTTATCTTTATTACCAATTTCCCATAAAGAACTCCATGCACCAATATCATTCCAACCTGAATCAAGGGGAATAAGCGTTGCTTTTTGTGTTTTTTCCATAACACTATAGTCAATGGAGTCATCTGGGCATTGTGCAAAAGCTTTAGCATCTATATAAAGGAATTGATCTTTATATTGACTGGCCTGTAATGTTTGTTTGCACGCTTCATAAATTGCAGGTGCATATTGTTGTAGTTCTTCCAAGTAACTACTGCATTTAAAAACAAACATACCACTATTCCAATAGTAGTTGCCTTGTTCTATAAAAGACTGAGCTGTTGTAGCGTCAGGTTTTTCTATAAACTGTTCAACATTCAGGGCAGGGGAGCCTTTATCTGTTGCTTGGTGACATTTTATATAACCAAAGCCTGTTTCAGGCTTATCCGCTTTAATACCAAATAATACTAGTTTTCCTTGTTCTGCAACTTGCTCCGCAACGGCTAAGGCTTGATGAAAACGAGTTTTGTCTTGGATGAAATGATCCGCAGGTAATACTACCAATGTTTCATCTCTACCTTGTTCCAATAACATCATTGCTGTTAATGCTACAGCAGGAGAAGTATTACGACCAAAAGGTTCTAATAATATACTCTCAGCTTCTATATCAATTTGGGCTAGTTGTTCAGTTACAATAAAACGATGTGCTTCATTACATACAATAATAGAGCCTGTCGCTTTTGTATCTAGCCTTAATAGAGTTTCTTGCAATAATGTTTTGTCAGTTAATAATGATAAAAACTGTTTAGGATATTGCCCTCTTGACAGAGGCCAAAGGCGTGAACCATTTCCACCAGACAAAATTACCGTAATCAACGTTAGTCTCCTACTAAAAGTAAGCAATCAATAGCTATTCTCAAACTACCAACAAATACCCTCTTGTTTCGCAGAGTGATTTTTATCTAATTGAGGAAGGAAACCTACAAGATCAAGTACTTGTTTATCTTCATGCACGTTTTGGAGAATATCTCCAAAATCTTTGTTATTATTTCCTAAAATAATAATATCTGAAGAATCAATTGCCTCTTCTAAGTTTTTAGTAAGTAAACAAGATATATGAGGAATCTTAGATTCAATATATTCTTTATTAGCTCCAAAAACTCTGGCGTACTCAACATTATGATCGTAAATTTTTAGCTCATATCCTTTGCCAATTAATATTTCAGCTAGTTCTACTAATGGGCTTTCACGTAAATCATCAGTGCCAGCTTTAAAACTA